>JAHJTR010000041.1 GCA_018829865.1 Patescibacteria group bacterium
CTCGGACTTGGACTTGGGCTTGGACTTGGGCTTGGACTTGGGCTTGGACTTGGGCTTGGACTTGGGCTTGGACTTGGGCTTGGACTTGGGCTTGGACTTGGGCTTGGACTTGGGCTTGGACTTGGTGATCCTACATACGTATTTGTAATTGTACAAAATTTGCTGTCGCCGATTGAAAGGCTGATGTTTCCATTTTGATCGCAATCTCCGGTTGTAAATGTTCTAACGTAGTTTGGATCATCTGTTTCTGTTAGCTTGTAATTTCCGGCTGGAACTAATTTTTCTGTAGATGAAACCAGTTCTATATTATTTGCGTAGAGTTTGAAATCTTCTACTGTTGCTGTTCCTCCGTTGGAATTATCGACAACTTTTGTAACTGTGAGCCATGCTAGGTTGTCATCGTTTGTTATTGTGCATACTTTGTTATCTCCCAGATTTAGAGTTACTGATCCGTTTGCATCACAGTCACCGCTAAATGTTCCGTCGTATTCGGGATCCGCATCTTCTGATACGGAGTATGTTCCGGGGGCGAGACTGTAGTATTCACCTTGGTCAACCGGAATTTGATCTATGTATAATTGAAAATCTGATGCTTCTTTTGTACCTTGATTATCGTTTATTACTTGTTTGTAGACGGTAAGAATACCTGCGAGATCGTTGTTTGTTATGGTGCAAGTTAATTCTTCTCCTCCAACAATCGTACCGGAGCAGTTCTCGCCAATTGTTTTTAAATATCCGGAATTATCAACTTCATCGATTGAGTAATCTCCGGCCTCAAGGGTGACCAATACTCCATTTTCTGATCCACTGAATATTGCTGAAGACGGATTAGCGCCGTTTACGTTGATTGTGAAATCTGATGCAACAGCAGTTCCGCCATTGTCATTTACAACTGTTTTTATGATTTTTACACTTCCGGTTGCCGGTTGTGCTGGGTTATCGTCGTTTGTAATCGTGCAGGTTTTTTGTTCTCCTTCAAGAATAATACCTGTGCAATCGCCGCTTAGAGTTCTTGTATAATTTAATGAATCTATCTCATCAATATTATATCCTCCAGGTGATAGAGTGATTTTTGTCCCTTCTGATGATCCTGCAATTTGGGTACTACTGGCATTATTGCCGTCTACCCCGATTTGAAAGTCAGAAGCTTGATTTGTACCTCCGTTATCGTTGATTACCTCTTTGATGATCGTTACTTCTCCTACATTACCTATATTAACCTGAATAGATATTGATTTATTTTCAGATGATTCGTTACCGTTACTATTTGCATGATAAAGTTTTGCTGTAATGGTATATATACCGGGTAGTGAATAAGTATGGCTATTTGTCCATGTTCCACCAAATGCTTTTTTTACTTGAGGTGAACTGAGATCAATAAAGGACGTATTTGATGTTTCATTGATTGTTCCGTCTCCCCAATCAATTTGGACATTATGATCATCAATTTGCCCTACATATGGGGTTCCGGTTGCCTCTCCAAGCAAATTGACGGTGTTATTGTTTTCAAATGCTAGCATTGCGAGTGAGTACAAATATTGTGGGTCCGCGAATGCTGTATTTGTACTGATCATTACTGCTATTATTAGAGATGCAGTGATTTTTTTGATAATTTTGTTTGAAATTTTGGGTAATTTGTTGCTGATTCTTTGCAGCAGAGTTAGCTTGTTATGCATGTACTTTATTATTAAAGATTATATATAAATTGTAATGTTTGAGATGAATATTAATTACAAAGATTTTACTCTAGGGTATTCTATACCATTGTTAGAGTTCAATAGCAATGGTTTTTTTGCAAGTCCTTTTTTGATCCTCAGTGAGTTGTTACTTTTTTTGTGGCATGGATCTTTTTTTTGTTGGGGTAAGTATTTTTATCTCTTAGAATAAAAAAAATACGTCAAATGTGTTTGTACATAGGGATTTGAATTTTGAGGAGAATGCTGTTTCGTTGTTAATATGAGTTCGTCAAATTAATCAAGTATCCTGACTTAATCAGTTGGTACGCTTCTTTTCTATGGCATTCTTGATTGAATCCGCCCAATCCGATTTGCGTTGTCGCTTCGCTCCTTTTTAGTAGCATTTGGAGCAGGTAACGGGAATCGAACCCGTATCTCCGCCATGGCAAGGCGATATAATAGCCATTATACGATACCTGCGAATTTCTAACGTTTGAAATTCTATTGGATATTTGGACTAATTTCAAGTGCTAGAGTTGTAATTTTTTATGTATATTGAGATTTGAGCTTATTTATGCTATTATACTAGGATATAAAAAAAATACATGGATAAGTTGCAGTCTTTATTTAAAAATTTGTTTTCTTTTAGGAGAGAGAACTTTAGTCACAGGGAATTAGTCATTATTTTTGTGATTATTGTGCTTCTTGGAGGTGTTATGTCTTATTTTTCGATTTCTTTAAATAGCTCTGGTTCAGAAAGAATCCCTCTTAAAGCTGATATTGCTACGGATATTGTCAATTCAGAAGTGATTAAAAACAGTGTACTTGAAAGTGATATTGAGGGGATTAAGCGAGTTGGGGAATTTAGATCTGAATTGTATGATTTATAAGAGTTGCAGAGTTTACCGGTGAAGTTTTTGATCGAGACTTCATTTTGTGAATTTAGATGTTATTTTTTTGGATTCCTTTTTGTGATACAATTTTTGTAGATTAAATAAATGTAGGAATATGAAAATATGTGTACCTATAAAGGAAAAGTCATTAAAAAAGTGTCTCAAAAGCATTGAGATAGCTTCAAAAAATGCTGATATTTTGGAGATTTGGTTGGATAATTTGGAGAAGGCGGATTACTCCTGCATTATTAAGGGTTTAAAAAAACCTGTTCTTGTAGTTAATAAGTCTAAAGAGGAAAAAGGGGATTTTAAGGGAAGTGATAACGAGAGAGTTGAGTGTTTGATTGAGGCGCTTAAGTATAAACCTAAGTATTTAGATATTGGAATTAATACTGATATTGAGCTGATTAATGAGATTTTTAACAGGAAAAAGCGGACTGAGTTGATTATTTCGTATCATAATTATGAAATGACTCCGGAATGGAGTGAAATGCAGAGAATATGTGAATTGATGGTTGGACTTGGGGCTGATATTATTAAATTTGCTTCGGTGGTTAAAAATAGTCGGGATAGTATAAATTTGATTAGACTTATTGATTTGATAAAACGGATGGGGAAAAAATCGGTTATTACAGGGATGGGGAAGCGGGGGAAGATTGTTAGGGTTATTGCACCGATGCTTGGTTGTGAGTGGACATATGCGCCTTTAAGTGCTAAAAAGGCAACGGCTCCTGGGCAGTTTACAAAAAATCAGCTTGAGGGCATTTGGAAGCTTTTAGATAGTTAATCATATAAAATGGCTTTAAAAATTGGAATAGTGGGATTGCCGAATGTGGGCAAATCTACGTTGTTTAATGCATTAACAAAGCAAAAAACGGCTCAGGCTGCTAATTACCCGTTTTGTACAATTGATCCTAATGTAGGGGTTATTGAGGTTCCTGATGAGCGTTTGAAAAGTCTTAGTGATATGGCGAAGCCTGAAAAGATTATTCCGGCTGTGGTTGAGTTTGTAGATATTGCGGGTTTGGTTAAAGGAGCCAGTAAAGGTGAGGGGCTTGGGAATAAGTTTTTGGCTAATATTCGTGAGTGCGATGCCATTGCTCAGGTTGTAAGGTATTTTAAGGATGAAGATATCATTCATGTTCACGGTAATATAGATCCCAGAAGAGATGTTGAAATTGTTGAAAGTGAATTGATTTTGGCTGATTTGCAGACAATAGAAAATAGATTAGCTAAGCTTGGTAAACAGGCTAAGAGTGGTGATAAGGAATTAAAAAGGCAAGTTGATGCTCTTGAGGGGTTAAATACTCATTTGGGATCGGCCAATTTAGCTCGTACTTTTGAAAGAGATGATGAAGTATTTCAATTTGTTAAGAATTTACAGCTTTTAACGGATAAGCCCTTGTTGTATATAGTGAATATTCATGAGAATGATTTATCTGATTTTGATTTATCAAAGGTGGTGAGCACTCTTAATTTGCCTGAGGGATCTAATGTGGTGCCAATATGTGCAAGACTTGAAGAGGAATTGATAAATTTTGGTGATGATGAATCTGTGCAGTATTTGAAGGAGCTTGGTTTGACTGATACCGGGCTTAATACGTTGATTAATAATGCATACGATATTTTGGGTTTACATACCTATTTTACCGTTGGTAAGCAGGAGGTTAGGGCTTGGACTGTCAAAAAGGGAGCGCTTGCACCTCAGGCTGCTGGGGTTATTCATACTGATTTTGAAAAGGGATTTATTAAGGCTGAGGTTGTTCATTATTTGGATTTATTAGATCATGGAGGAGAAAATGAAGCTCGAAAAAAAGGACTTGTAAGACTTGAAGGCAAAGAATATGAAGTCAAA
>JAHJTR010000042.1 GCA_018829865.1 Patescibacteria group bacterium
ACAAAAAATCATCGAAAACTGCCTAAAAATACTCAAAAAAGAGAAAAAACAAACAATAGCACTTGTTATCGGAGCTGCCCACAGCGATTCATTACTAAAAAAGTGCCGGCAAACCGACACTTCTTGTATTATACTCAGACCAAAAAACGCTATTTGGGCAACTATATCTTAAATTGAGCCATTTTAAGCCTTAAATAATCCGCTCAACATCAGGCAGTTCAAATTCACCATTCAAAGCATTAACAATATCTTCAACTTCCACTTCCTTATATAATCCACAAACATCAATACCACACTTGAAATTTACTTTTTAGACTATTTATTTTATAATACAATAAATCATAAAAAAACAAAAAATATGGCAAGACATGAATCCTGGCGTCAAAAGCTCAATTCAATAATGAAAAAACACCCCGGTTACAGTCCTTCCTCCAAACAAAAAACGATAATCAAAGCCTATCACAGATTATACAAAAAATTCACTCGCAACTATGAATCAAGTTGGGACGAACCAAAATTCAAAGATATTTCCTTTAAAAAAAGGCTAGCCAAAAAAGATTCCAAATATACCGTCGAATTTCAAAGATACAAATACTCAGAAAATAGGACAGGAGCCGAAAATCGCGAGTACGTGGATATATTACCAAAGGCCATTCACAATTATCTTGAAACCATAATTTATAAAAATTCAAAAATTGAAGAATCTAAGAAAGAGGAGTTAATCCAACTTCATTCCTTCAAAATTCTCAAAACTCTAGCGCTTGCCGGTATCAATGTTAATCAAGTTGAAGAAGGAGAACAAATCGAGATAAAAAATGGAATACTTAAAATCCGAGACAACTATTACAGTCTAAATACGGGTCTTGGCATTAAACTCGAGAAAAAATTCAAAAAAGAAAAGAAAAAAATCATCAAAACAGCAAAAAAACAAGTAAACACCGAAAAAAAGAAAAAAGAAGAATCGGACAAGCAAAAGAAAAAAAGAGACAATTTACATCGTAAACTTGAAAAAGAAAAATTAGAACGCGAAAAAGAAAAGAAACACAAATTAAAAGACGAACTCGACAAAAAAAAGGCTGAATATGAAAAAAAACGTCAACGCCTAAAAGAAACAGCCGATCGCAAACGTAAGGAGAAAGAAATTGAACGTAAAAAAGCCGAAGCCGAACGTAAACGCAAAGCTGTTTTAGAACGCAAAAAAATTGAAGCTGCCGAAAAGCTAAAACAAGAAAAAGAAAAAAAACTCAAATTAAAGGACGAACTCGACAAAAAAACATTAGAAGCTAAGAAAAAACGCCTAAAACAAGAAGCCGAACGTAAACAAAAAGCCGATTTAGAACGCAAAAAAATTGAAGCTGCCGAAAAGCTAAAACAAGAAAAAGAACTCAAACGAAAAAAAGAGCAAGAACAAAAGAAAGCAGCAGCCGAAAAAGAATTGAATGATTTAGAGAATGCACTAAAGCAAAACCCTGACGACAAAAAATACATTGAAGAAAGAATCCAAGAAAAAAAGCAACAATTGGAAGAATTGGTAAAACAACAACTGGAAGAAGATAAAAAACAAGCCGAGAAAAAACATAAAGAAGAGAAAGAAAGAAAGGAACAAGCCCAAAAAGCAGCAGAAAAACAAGCCGCTGAAGAAAAAAAGAAAATAGCCGACGCAAAACACGAAAAAGAAGAAAGAAGAAAAAAAATCCTTAGCTCAGGGCTTTTAGGCCTCAACCTAAATTTAGGAGGTCCACTGGACAAGTCCATTCCCAAAGGATCAATGAAAACAGGAAAAGCAGCAACAGAATCCTCAAATTTAAGCAGCTCTAAACAGCCAATAATGCCCCCCGAGATAAATGTAATGGATAGAGGATTATTAACAACCGGCACAGACAAAATATTAGACAAACTAGGTCTTAAAAAAGAAGTACCAAATGCCAAAATGCAATCCCCTTCCGCTACAAACAGGCGAAATCCAATTTCCATAAGTGAATTAAATAAAGGTTTTGAAAAAGAAGAAGCAGCAAATGCAGCAGCAAAAAAAGCCGCTATGGCAAAAAAACGAGAAGAACAAGCCAGAAAAAAAGCAGAAGCCGAGAAAAAAAGAATCGCAACCGAAAAACTCAGACAAGAAAACATGAGAAAAAAGATTCTTGGAATGGGACTGCTATCGCTCACCATGGCTAGCCTCCTAAAAAAAGAAAATATTAAAATACCCAAATCAACGATGCAAAGAGGTCAAAATCCTAGCAACTCAAAGCAACCAATTCCTCTTGAAGAAATCTTCCCTCCTCAAAAAAAGAAAAAAATCACTCCAAAAAAAACGGAAAAACAAAAAAACAAACCGGAATTAAAACAAGTGGACAAGACAAAATCCAAAACAGACAAGAAATCCCAAAAAACCCAAATTGGCAGCGTAAAATACGAAATTATCAGCGGGAATCTATCAAGGATAGACATAAATAATCCTCATATTATCGCACTCATTGAGTCAATAACTAAACCAAAAGAATTACTCCTCAGATATTTTTTAAACGATCAAGAAATCGTAAATCTAAAAAAAGCATTGATCTCAGCAACAAAAGAGCATTTCAAAAACAAATCCCCCAACAAAGAGGAATTTACAAAAGCAATGAATCACTACTGGCTCAAAATAGCCTATCCCCTAAACGATATTGCCACAGCAATTACCAATTTTACACATCTGAAATATTTAAAATTCGGACGAGGAATTCTGTACGCATTCGAAATCGAAAACAAGCGCAATAAAAGAGCCAGCTATTTTCACGAGAAAAATCTAAAAATATCCTCCTTTAAGAACTTTCTTCAAACAAGTAAACCCGATCATTCAAAATTCTATAACGCATTATTCGATTATTTAAAGGAGCATCAAAAGATTCATCTCTTCATAAAAAAAATGCAATCGTATCAAACTCTAACTGATACTCTCACTCCTCAAAACAAAAAAATCAGCCTTCAATATCATTTCAATCATCGGGCAATAAAAACCAAGCCCCATATTATCATATATCAACATGCAAGCGGCAAATATAACATCTTCGAAATGTACATCACCAGCGAAACGCTAAATGACATGCAAAATGAAATGAAACAAGCATTCACAAAACTAAACACAATTCTCACAATCAAACAAACACTCAATAAAACCTTCAATGGAGGGATCGACATCGAATCACCGCTAATATTTGATAAAAGAGATGCCATAATTACCGCAACTATCGAAACCAAAGGGCAAAGAGCAATGTTTAACTTCTATATAAACATTTATAGCGGCCGTATCGAAAAAATCAGACAAATCAGCCCAACAAAATCCGAAATCATCGATTTATCAAAAACAGATTCACGCCTGGCAAATGCAATCAGAACCATTCATCTACATAATTCAAGTAAAGCACTACATGAACTAAAAAAGATATTTCGTTCACTTGAAGGATAAGGATTGGAGCAGAGTTGCACTCTGATTCTTAACGTTAACTTAAAGTTTGCAGTTAGCTCATAGTTTATCACAGATGGAGCATGACTACAGGCATGCTCCAAAATAACCAATCCACAACCCTAAAAACATGGCAGATACGCTCCAACCAAAACAAATAACTATAAGACGGAAACTCCCACACAAAAAGCCAAAGACGCTGTTGAATACAAAAAAAACACAGAAAAATACGAAAAATTACGAAAAACATTACTTACAAATGGTAATAATAAACGAAAAAAATCCCCTATTTAACGAAGTTAAAAAAGAAGCTAAACAAAAAGCGAATGACATATTAAAAAAATACGAACAACTACAAACAAAATATCGACTCAACGACTTAATTCCCTCTAACTAAACCACCTCGCATCATAATCCATCCGATTCTGAGGCAAGCCTATAGTCATCGGAAGATAATAAACAAACGAGACAACCATCAAAACCAGAATAGCAGCCACCACCATCCTGCCCCAGCCTTTTTTAACCCAAATCCGTTTTAACAACCACGCCACAGCCAAAAACAAAAACGGAACCGCCGGCAAAAAGTGATATAAAAACACCACACGTCCAATAAATATCCACGGCAACCAACTGGCAAAAAAGCCGACTAAAATCACAACCTCGCTCCAATGGTTTTCAGCTTTTCCTTTACCCTCATCAAACAAATCCCTCATAGTCCAATAGATAAACATCAAAGCCACACAAATCATCCCTAAATCACCAAACCACCAAAGTAGCGGATTTCCATGTCCATTTATCGCAGTAATCACCTCCTCCGTCTGTTTAGCTTCACCGTTTTTCGCAGAACCCGCGTCGGCAACCTCCACA
>JAHJTR010000043.1 GCA_018829865.1 Patescibacteria group bacterium
AGTTGTATCCGCCGCATATTTGGCAATAGCATCGGCAATCAAAAACTTCGCCCGTCCATCAGCTTCCTTTTTTACATCCTCTTCAGCCCTTTTGATAGTTTCAACAATTTCAGCTTTCGACTCCTCCTCAACTTTCTTAAGCAACAATTCTCTGGCCTCCTCTTTACTCAAAGCGGCAATATCCTGCAACTTAATGTTTTGCTCATCATAAAGCTTCTTTGTTTCCTCTTTTAAATGGCGCACCTGTTCAACCTTTTTTTCAAGATCCTCTTTGTTCTTATCAGATTCCTCTACTTTTTTATCAAGATTCTGCTCTTTAGCAAGCAATCTCTGTTCGATTTTATTAAATTCCAAACGTTTAATTTGCTCATCCCTTTTGGCATCTTCCTGAATTTTCAAAGCATTATTTTTTGCCTCAAATAATGCTTCTTTAGCCTTTGCTTCGGCTTCCTGTTTTATTTTTTCATTCTTGGCCTTAAGCTTTGCCTGAAATTCCTCAATTTTGCCTTTCTTTATGAAGAATCCAACGCCGCCACCGACACCTAAACCAACGAATAATAAAATAATTGTTGTTAGATCCATAGTTTTAAAAAATTAGTTCTCCTGTTAAAGCCGAACCATAAGCCTTTCAATTTAATTCCAGTATTTTTAAAGGAGTTACAACCACTCCCATCAGTTTATATGAATGTTCTTCAATATCTTAAACTAGAATCTAATGTAAGCTTACCAATTCTGCTAAAACAAGGTTAATACTTAATTAGAAATTATCCACTTTAGGCCAAAAAGTCAAACACAAAAATTTTATATTTTCTTAATATTAATATGATAAAGAATAAGAAGACAAAACATTCACAAAAAACAACTCATGATTGAGATAACCGAAGTTTTCCCCAACCCCAAAGGAAAAGACGATAATCTGGAATGGATAGAGCTCACAAATTATTCCAATTCAGACATCAATCTCAAAAACCATTACTTCGAAATCATTTACGGCAAAAAAAAGACATCTTTAATACAAGAAATCGCTAATTCCTTTACAGAACAACCACTGCGACAAAACGAATCACGATCATTACAAATACTCAAAGCTTTGCCAAACAGCAACGTTAAAATCATCCTCAAAAATCCCCAAAACAACATAATTGACACTATATACTACGAAAAATCCAAAGAAGATAAAAGTTTGCAAAAAATCCATCACCATAACATTTACGATCAAATCGAAACTCAATTAATTTGGAATACACCAAGTAAAGGCCTACTTAACCCCATTTATAACGACTTCATTGGCACAATTACCAAAAGCAATTACCCAAATCTGGAAATCATTAATAATGAGAATTTGAAATCATTTGCAATAAACAATTATCCACAAACATTCTTTAATCAATTTCTTAATCCCGGCACTGAAATAAAAATAAGCACCAACACTTTTAAAGACATAATCAACATCACCAATATTAAAATCACCAAATCACCTCCGATTATTTCGAACCATAACACTGATCAAAGCAATATATTGCAAATTGGTATCCCGATTATCACAATTTTTTTAATTATTATCTTGCTCTATAAAATTCAAAATCGCCAAAAACGCCAAGGAAGCAGTTTCAGTTCTAAGAACAGTTTTCCCCAATCTAAAAAACATAAACCCGGCTAACTCGGCTTTATCAATTTCATCATCAGTAAATCCCCCTTCAGGTCCAACAAAAACATTTACATCATCACCTTCCTTATCATGTAAAATTTTCCTTAAAAGTATTGCAGCCTTATCACCATCATCACCAACCTGTCTGGCGGTCAAAAAAACATTAATCCCTTTAGGTGGCGCATCCAAGACTTGTTCAATCTTAATTTCAGCATCTATTTCGGGTATCTGATTACGTTCACATTGCTCCGAGGCCTCTTTAAGAATTTTATCCAGCCTATCCTTCTTCTTCAAAAAATCAACTTGGCATCTGCCTGCGATAATCGGAACAATTTTCTTAACCCCAAGCTCTGTGGAATGCCTGACAATATCTTCAAACTTACTCATCTTATTTGTAATCGATTGATACAAATTAATCCCGCATGGCAGCTCATTATTCTTGAAATTGTCTTTAATTCCTTTAATTTCAACAAAATTCCGAGTAAGTACAATAATTTCGCCCAATACCTCTTTATTACCATTAAATAACGAAACCTGCTCGCCGTCCCTAAGCCGCAAAACCTTAAGCATCTGATTAATTAAATCACCATCATTATATTTAGTGATTTTATCAACCTCAGCAACTTCATCAACATAAAATCTATGAATTGTCATTTATTCTCTATCTTTAAAGGATTGTCTAAACC
>JAHJTR010000044.1 GCA_018829865.1 Patescibacteria group bacterium
GACAGCTTCAATAATCTCAGTATATCCTCCTTCATTCAAAATATTAGTCATTATCGTCCGTATAAACGACGAATCATCAACAACCAAAATTTTCATATATTTTAAAATTATTTTATATTCGATTGATTTTCACTCTCTTCCGCAACCACAGGCTTCTCCTCAACCACAGGCTCTTCCGCAACCACAGGATCCTCTTCAACAACAGGCTCTTCCGCAACCACAGGCTCTTCCACAACCACAGGCTTCTCTTCAACCACAGGCTTCTCTTCAACCACAGGCTCCTCTTCAGCCACAGGCTCTCCCGTAACCACAGGCTTCTCTTCAACAACAGTCTTTTTAATATCATCAATTTGCTCTGCCTCATTCTTCTCAAACAATTTAGTCACATCCAAAAGAACAATAATCCGATTCTCAAGCACGCTCACCCCCTTGATATATTCTTCCTGAATTTTATTTGCAATCAACTCCGGTGTTTTCTTAACGGAAGACTGCGGCACTTTAATAATTTGCAACACAGCATCAACCAAAAAGCCCATCAAATTCCCATTAATATCCGCTACGATTATTTTCTGATTACTTAAATCATTTTTTTCAGCATGCAAATTAAATCGCTTCCTCAAATCAACAATCACCGTAATTTCCCCTCTAATGTCCACAATTCCCTTAATATAATCCGGCGAATTAGGAACAGGCGTAACTTCGGGAACTTCGATAATTTCCTTAATATCCACAATATCCAAACCGTATTCTTCTCCGGCAAGAGCAAAAACAACCAATTGCCTAAGATCTTTAGACTCAACTTTACCCTCTACTGCATCATAATTATTATCATTCATAGTTATTATTTGGGTTCAATAATTATTTTTTTTGAAGTTTTACTGGCCCCTTCTATTTTTTTTTCAATTTCAGAAGCTCGAGTTTTAACTTCAGCATTTTCTTCACCGGTATCTTTTTGTTTAGGAATAGAAATTTGAGGAGTAACCGCTATTTTCTCTTCATTTTCAACCTCACCTTTAGCAACTACTTCCTCATCATTCACTACACCAATCGAAACTAATTTATTCAAATCTTCAACCAATACATTAAGAGAGCCCACGGACTTCGCAACCTGTTGCATCGCAGCAAGCTGTTGTTGAGAAGCGGCAGAAGCTTCCTCTGTCCCTGCAGCCGATTCTTCAGCGGCAGAAGCATTTTGCTCGATTGTTTTCATAATCTGATCAGTGTTCTCAGATTGTCTCTGAGTAGCAGCACTTACCTGTTCCAAATTAGCCGAAATTTCCTGAATAGCTGAAGGTATAGCTTTTAAAGAATCCAAAGCCTTTGAAATAGTAGTTGATCCTTCAGCAACATTCTTATAACTGGAATCCATCGATTCAACAACTTCATTCGTAGAGTCATACACATCCTTTACAACATCCTCAATATCCTTAGCTGATTTTGCTGATTCTTCAGCCAATTTGCGCACCTCATCAGCAACAACCGCAAATCCACGCCCCTGTTCACCCGCCCTAGCAGCTTCAATAGCCGCATTTAAAGCAAGCAAATTAGTTTGTTCAGCAATTCCCTTAATTACATTCGTCATCTCAGTAATTTTTCTATTCTTTGAACCAAGTTGCTTAATCAATTCCAACGATTTAGAAATAATATCTTTGATTCCAATCAATTTAGTATCTGCTTGTTCAGCAATTTGACCTCCTTCCCGAACCTTAACATTAATTTTATCAGTCAAAACCGTTACCCCCTTAACGTTCTCACCTACCTGCCTAATTGACTTCGCAAGCTGCATAACAGATTGTGAAGTATCCTCAATCTGTTTTGACTGATTTTGCGCATTTCTAGCAATCTGTTGCACAGTCAAACCAATTTGTTCAGAACCACTGGTAACATCTCTGGAAGAGCCATTAAGATCTTTAACAACAGCAAGCAACTCATTACTAGCCTTAATAATCGGTCTACGAATATATCCATCAATCGATCGAGCCGCAAATAGAGCAACCACTACAACAACAGCAATAATAAATAAAATAATCGATATCATTCGATTTCGTAAGGAAACAATCGACATCTCTATTTCAACTAAATCAACCTCAGCAGCAACACACCAATCCTTATTAATATTATTCTTCATATATTTAGAGGAATAAAACCCCAATACCCCATCCCCAACATAATCTACCCCCTTCTCAAAAACCTCTTCCCCATTCAAACATTTTTTTACCGCAGCTGATTCATTTTTCTTCTTTAAAATATCCTTAACATCTAATTTTAAAGCCTTAGTTACTATATTAGCATTCTTATCAACCAAATATACATCCCCGGTCTCCCCCACATTATCAGCAATTCTACTCATCAAAGTATTAATTTTGTCCAAATCACTCCTCCCAACAACCACACCATTAATCTCCCCATCATACCCTCTAATAGGCACAGAAACCGTATAACCCACAATATTTGTAGTAGGCGATTCATAAATATCCCCCATATACGGCCCACTCGAATTCACAACATTTACAAAATATGGATCATCAGACTTACTATCACCAATACGATCTCTTGAAGTTGATAAAATAACCTCCCCATCGGAATTCAAAACAAAAACCTCATAATAACCCTCCAGAAGGTTAAAAATAGAATCCAATTCATCAATCGTTTCTTTAAAATTATCCGGGCTATAATTTCGAAATTTATTATTCGAAGAAATTATTCTTAACTCACTTATTTCACCCTGAAAAAATTCCTCAATCGATTGTCCAACTGAATCCGCTGCAAGTTTAATACTTTTAAAAGCAGCTTCTTCCAATGAATTTTTCGAGAAAGAATAATTAAGACCACCAACAACCAAAATGGCAAATAGGGATACCCCCAGAAACCAAAAAATAAAACGAGCTTTTAAAGACACTCCTGTGCTCGCTGTCTTGTCTAAATTAGACATAATATATTTAGTTATTTTTATATTTTTTTATCCCAAAATTATAACACAAAAAACAGAATAAATAAACCCTAAGCAGCTTAAATAAAACAAAAAACCGACTCATCAGAAAAATAATAAATCACTTCTTTTTAAAAACATGTTCCGACACATTAATCATCTCAAAAAGGTGATTGATGTTCATAGGCATAACTTCTACCTTTCCGGTTATTAAAAATCCCGAATCCCTAAGCGCATAATAAAAATTCTCAAAAACTTTAGCCTGCAAATCCTTTGAAAAATAAATCATCACATTTCTGCACAAAATCAAATCCATATCCTTTGGATAATCATCTTTAACCAAATCAATTACCGAAAACCTAACCAATCGCTTAATTTCCTCTTTAACAGAAAAAAGACCTTCCTTCTCATCAAAATAAAAAGATAATTCAGAATCATCAATATTCATCCTATCCTTAGCATAAACCCCTTTTTTCGCAGTCTCTAAAGCCACTTTATCAATATCTGAAGCATAAATAACAAATTTCGGCTTTCTATTGCCGCATCCGGCATAAGAATCCTCAATCTTCTTTGCCAAAATGGCCAAACTATAAGCCTCCTCACCCGTCGAGCAACCGGCACTCCAAATCCTAATTTGCTCATTCTTTAAAGCCTTATCACTCATTATCTTAAGCACCCATTCCCAAGCACCCTCATCTCTAAACCACGAAGTAAAATTCACCGTCAAAGAATTTATCAACTTTTTATATTCTTCTTCATTCTCCTCAATAAATTTATAATATTTTTCAGGAGTGAAACAATCAGTATCAACCATTCTCGCCTTAACCCTGCGCTTCAACGTCGGCCATTTATAAGACCCAAGATCCCAATTATGATCAATCGCAATTTTCTCAATAAGAATTTGCAACTCTGCATCCGAAATCGGCATAAAATTAATCTTAAAATATCAAAAAAATTTTAGCAGGATATTTACAAACAACCAAATATTATTCATAAATATTTTTAGTAAGATTATAAGCAGATTTCTGCGGAAGATTCCAAAGCTCAATAAATCCGGCAGAAGCATTTTGATTAAACAAGTCATCTTTCATAAAAGTAGCCAAATGCTCATCAAAAATTGAATAATCAGATTCAAGTGCCACCACGGTAACATTGCCTTTATAAAGCCTAATCTGCACCTTGCCGGTTACCTTTTTATTCACACTTTCAATATAACTTTCCAAATGCTTCATAAAAGGAGTAAACCACTTCGCCTCATAGCACAAATAAGCCCATTTTTGATCAATAATCGTCTTAAATTCATTTTCATCCCTGGTACACACCAAATATTCAAGCTTTTTATGTGCCTGAATCATAATTTCAGCAGCAGGCTCCTCATAAATACCTCTCACCTTAAGCCCCACAACCCTATCTTCAATCAAATGGGTAATACCAATCGCATGCTCGGCACCAATTATATTAAGCTGCTTCACCAAATCAATAAGAGACATCTTTTTGCCATTTAAAGCCACCGGCACACCTTTTTCAAATTCAATATTCAGAATTTCAGCTTTATCCGGAGCTTTTTCAGGTGTATTACAAATCGTCACAATATTCTCAAGCTGCGGAATTTTATCAATTTCCTCAATCTCACCACCCTCGATACTCACCCCCATAATATTATCATCATATGAATAAATTTTTTGCTCAGTTTGCTTAACCGAAATATTATTTTTGTGAGCATAATCAAGTTCTTCCTCCCTCCCCATCTGCCATTCTCTCACAGGTGCAATAGTTTTTAAGGAGGGATCAAGCGTAGTTATATATCCTTCAAACCTCAATTGATCATTCCCTTTCCCTGTACAACCATGCGCAATCACCTTGATATTCTCAGTCTGCGCAACTTCAACCGCTTTCTTAGCAATTATCGCCCTACCAAGCGGACAAAAAAGGTGATACCCACCCTGATAATCAGCATTGGCTTTAACAGCTTTAAGCGCATATTCTTCAACAAATTCC
>JAHJTR010000045.1 GCA_018829865.1 Patescibacteria group bacterium
ATTAAAAATCAGTCTCAAGGGAATTAAAATTGCTCTCAAAATTTGGTGTCTTGTGAAGAAGGGGATTATCCCAACGCAGGAGACAATGCTTAAAGGCCGATTCGAGCAACTTGCCGCCAGAAATCTGGATGCGGTTTTGCCGATTGATACAATGCTAAAAATTAATTGGCCGGACATAAATTACGAATATCTGGATAATATCGAAATCATCGGAAGGATGAACTTTAGCGCAAATATGGACGTTGACTTCATTTATAATATTGTAGAAGGATTTGCCGGAGCCTGGAACAAAGAGGTCGAGGAAGGCGTTGATTCTCTCAATAATAAATTTGATGAATTCACAAAAACAATGCAGCAGTCCGTTAACACCTCCGAGAAATATCTGCAAGATAGCGGCTACCGGCAAGATTACAATTTTGATTTAAACAAAGTCCTTTATATTGAAGATGAACTCAAAAATAATTTCGCCAAAATTTCCAGAGTGAGCGAGCAGCTTAATAAAGAGTACGCAACATACCCAACAAAGCTTGAGAGTCAGGGAAAAGTTATCTCAGTTTTACCAAGCGACCATCCTCTACTCAATAAAAACTTAAACGAATTAGCATATAAAAATCGAGATAATCTAAACTCTTCAACCCTAAATAATCTGACTACACTCAGAAATCAAATGTTAACTTACGCTCAGGATATTCAAAATAATGAGTTCGATTTTACAAATACCAAAAGTCTTAATCGCACAATCGCTAATTTCAATACAGGTCAAACAAAACTAACAGCAGCCTTGGAGCCATTCAAAAAATCAAGTTCAGAAACAATTCAGAAATTTGAATTAGCTGACGCTTCGCTAAACACTTTCCTTGCCCAAACAAAAACCTCAGAATCGGGCGGCAATTCATCGCCTTCCATCCAAAAAACACTACTCGCTCAAGCAGCACCTCCGGCCGCCGGCACACCTGCAGGTAATTCCTCCCTCAATATCAAACCGGAAGTAAAGGGTATTAAGGTCTACAACAAGGCACTTAACCTAAACGAGCAGTTGATAAATTATTTGGGAGAGATAGACAAAAAACCACACATTATCGAGCTCGATTACGACGACGACGGCGACATGGATCTTGTTTACGGTTATGGCGGCGATTTATATCTCAAAGAAAATCATAACAAAAAAGCGACGCCACGTTACTATTCAGACAATCCAAAAGTTATAAATGCCAAAGATCTGCAAAGTAATCTAAGCCCCCAAAACAGGTTTAAGATCACAACAATAGGCAATCGCAACATCGATCTGGCCTGGGATAAAAAACAAAATGCCACGGGCTATGCGATGGATATTTACGACAAATTGCAGCACGTCCATCTACCAACCGAAAACGCCAACAAATTCGTTCACATAATTAATTTTAGAGATGAATTCGCCAAAGACGGCATCCCACATGCATCAACTTATAAAATCGACTCATTGAGCGGCAGCGCAGCAGTTACAGGCGCAAGGCGTACATACTTAACAAGCAGCTCACCTCGCACAGCTATTACGGCCGATAATATTGTTCAAGCTTTAACAAATAGTAAATTAATTTTCAACGATGACGAAACCACCGGAATCGAATTAAAGTCCGGTCAATATATTGTCCTTTCATCCGATCTGATTCCCGAGAACGCCGATCTCCAAATTAGTGGCAAAGTTCTGCTTATTAATCCCGAAGTCATTATCTCAAATCAACCGCTTCGTGAAGGCAGTTTGGTACTCCCCGAAGATTTGATTTACTCAAAAAGCGGCACAATTAATTTCGATTACATTAACCACACATATAATTCTCCCGCATATATTAAGGTGCAGGAGTTAGAAGACGCCAATTCACCATCAATCAATCTCAAGCTAGAAAACTCAAATTATTATGCACAAATAAAATCTTTCGACAAAAATAAAATTTTAAGTCAGTCATCAAATGTACTTTTATTGGCTCCACAAAACTGCTCCGACAAAAACGCCCCAATCCCGAATGCCGGCGCCAGCGAGAGACAAGCCTCACTTTACGGCACAATCACTTTGGATGGATCAGGTTCATTTGACGCGGATAGCCCGGTAATCGGATACTACTACGATTTA
>JAHJTR010000046.1 GCA_018829865.1 Patescibacteria group bacterium
CGCCTGAATTTAGACATGTCTCTCTACACTTTTTTACAGATTTTGAGTGTAACTGTTTTTGAGAAATCCCCAATTTATCAACTACTTACGGAGTTTGATTACACGACTCGAGAGGACCTCTACTCTAAGCAGTTGAAACTAGTTGAGTTATAACCGGACACTAGTGAAGTTAAATATTTAATCGTAGAAATAAGGTGATCTGCGTAATCATCATAAATAATTTCTGCGTCAAATATATCGTTATATATTCTTTTGGAGTTTATTGACATTTTATGATAAAGTTCATGGTCATTAAATAAAATTTGTATGTGATCAACTAAGGAGTTAACATCTTTAGGTTTGTAATAAAAACCCATATTATTTTTCGTGATTAAACTTGTCAGTTCACCACTGAATGAGGTGATAATCGGTAGACCAACAGATGCATAAGCAAATACCTTATTAGTTGGGATATCTATTGATTTAGTGCATGGACACACCCCTACCGCAGAATTATTAAGAATATACTCCATTTCACTATGATTAAGCCACCCAGTCATAGTTACATTAGCAGTTTTCTTTGCCTTTTTTTGCAGTTCTTCATAAAGTTCTCCATCTCCTGAAATGATAAAATGAATGCTTGAATTGCTAATAAGCATTTCCGCAGCATCAATAATTATTGATGGGTTGTGATATGATTGAGATAGTGTGCCTACATAATAAACTATAAATTTATCCGATAGGAATTCTACAAGATCAGGGAACCTCAATCGTGCTGCCTCCTCATTTAATTTGATCCCCTTTTTATATCCTAAATAAAAAACCTTGTCCAACAAGGATTTTGTTCGTTTTGCATGTTTAAGCCCCCATTCAAGAAAACTTTCCGTTGGGGCTATCAGGCCATCTGCATTTTGCATTGCCTTACGCGTCATATAGAATTCCCGCCATAAGGCTTTTTTTATAAGGGCCTTAAAGGGCGATTTCACAACTGTAAGAAATATTTCTGGCCATGTATCTCTTATGTCCACAATGAGTGGAATATTCCATCTTTCAGCAAATATTGACACTTTATATGCAAGGTCATGTGGAGGCATTGAAGCAACTATTAGATCAGGTGTTTGCTCTTTGTTGGCTAATCGCGAAAATTTCAGTGAGACGAGTCTATGATCTAACAATCTGCTAAAGGAAATATTTTTTCTGTATCCTATGCCAGACATGGATATGATTTCGATTCCCTCATCAAGGTGATATTTTCCATCTCTCTTGAAAATCCATTCTTTTTTAGCATGATCAAATCCACTGACCCACCAATAAACTTTGTGTCCTTTTTCAACTAGCTTGTAAGCAAGTAATGCTGTTCGCATTCTTTTCACATCGCTAGTTATAGGAATAGGTTCACCAGTTTGAATTAACCAAATGTTCACATAACTCTCGCTTTAGATTAAGTGTTTTTTCACAACATCCTTTAAAAGTCGAAAGTAAAACCAAAGTTCTTCTAAAAACTCTTACTCTTTAATAGCCTGTCACGAAATTCTAACTCATTATATATCAATAAGTTAGAAGAGGTCAAAGAGTCTGTTTTCTAAACCCTATTAACTTATTATTAATCAACAAGTTACACCAGTGATTTTCCTAAAAATGATGGATATTGGGCCGTTTTTCATGTCCGAAAAACACCGGTTTAGGATAATTTCTTTTCGTGACACCCTCATTTCTCGTCGCTCAATATCTTTTATTATAAATAAGTTAATTATCCTAAACGCTTCCATTTTGATACCCTTGATTGACTTCATTTCAGCTGCCTGTCACAAAAATCGAGGGTATCATGAAAAACTCTCTCTTTTCTGCCGGGGAGATTCCTCCACTTTTCCAATACGAAAAACTATTTTCTCATCTCTATGTCCCGTGGAAAATCCAAACAAAAAAAGGTCGACCGCCCTATTCAAAAGCATCTCTCTTTCGAGCTCTTGTATATAAAAATCTCCGAAGTCTGCCGACGCTGTCCGACTTATCTTTCGAATTGGGAAATAATC
>JAHJTR010000047.1 GCA_018829865.1 Patescibacteria group bacterium
ATGAAGCTTTACCTAAATGGTAGAGAGGAAAGATAGAGGTGTTCATTATTCCCATTTTCAAAAAAAACTGCCGCCCAAACGGGAAGCAGTTTTTTAAATTACTTTTTACCAATCACTAATTACTGGTTATACCCTTTGCATTAATCATCCCCTCCAGCCTGTGCAAAGAATTTGTATATGATGCCTCACGATAATCACAGCTATGTTTTTTCTTATGAGTGGAAACCGCACGATAAGCATCCACCATTATTTTTTTTAGGCGATCTTTCACCTCTTCTTCAGTCCAATAGTAATTAGCCTCATTCTGCACGAGTTCAAAATAACTCACAGTCACGCCGCCTGCATTGACCAAAATGTCAGGCAAAACATCGATGCCTTTAGCCTCCAAAATCTCATCAGCTTCAGGGGTAACCGGACCATTCGCAAGTTCAAGAATTATTTTAGCTTTAATTTTATCGGCATTTTTTTCGGTAACTTGATTTTCAAGAGCTGAAAGAACCAAAACATCAACATCAAGCTCAAGCAATTCCTCATTGGTAATCGTCTTACAGTTTTCATAATTCTCTTTATGCATGCCACATTCCTTCATGCATTCAATAACAGACCCTTTTTCATGTTTACAAGTCAAAGTATCCTCAACGTTAATTCCGTCGGTATTGTATATTCCTCCTTTACTATCACTAACCGCAACAACCTTGTATCCCATCTCAGCAAGGAAAATAGCCCCAAAAGATCCGGCATTACCAAATCCCTGCACAGCAACAGTCATTTCTTTCGGATTAAGCCCATGCTCCTTCACATACTCATCCAAAACATAAACTCCACCCTGAGCCGTAGCCGAAGCGCGCCCCTTAGATCCACCGTACTCAAGCGGCTTACCGGTCACAACACCAAGCTTTCGATTACCATATTTCTTAGTATACTCATCAGCAAACCAGGCCATCACCTGAGGATTTGTATATACATCAGGAGCAGGCACATCAATATGCGGCCCCACAAATTCTGAAATAGCTCTAAAATAAGCCCGCGACAAACGCTCAAGCTCATTAATAGATAGCTCTTTTGGATCAACAATAACGCCACCCTTACCTCCACCAAGCGGAATCCCAACCACGCTACATTTAATTGTCATCCAAGTGGCAAGCGCCTTAACCTCGTCCATATCAACCTGAGGATGAAAACGAATTCCCCCCTTATACGGCCCCGCATGATTATTATGCTGCACTCGAAACCCCGTAAACATTTTCATATTGCCATTATCCATTCGCACCGGAAACGCAACCTGAATAATCCGCTGCGGATGGCTCAGATAATCGGTAATTTCCGGATTAAGATTCATAGTCTTAGCCGCTTTGTTAATCTGCTTGAGGGTGTTTTCGAAGAGGGACATTTATTTATAAGTTAAAAAAATAACGTACATACGATAATCGTTCTTAAAATTATGTCAATGGGATTTGAGGTAATATACTGCTCCGCTTTTAAAATTTACAATTCCGCAGTATGTACTCCATAGCTTATATAAAGCTATATTAAGCTAAAAAATTTTAAAAGCTACGCAGCATTATACAATAATATAAAAGCGGCGGAGTATATAAAAAAATCAAGCTGGTTCATTTTTTATAAACCAATATACTTTTGCATATTTTATTTTATTTTAATATATTTTTAATGTTAAAAGATTATAATAATAAAAATAATAAATGGATATGACTGTTCTAGATTATCTTAAGAGCAAAAAATTAAGAATTCTCGAAATGGAGAAGCAAATTGGAAATGAGGAAATATTATTAGAGATTATGGAGATCCTTAAGAGGGAGAATTATCTTAAAGAATTAAAAGAAGACGAAATGTATTATAAAAATTTTATAAAGACTGTTAATTATCTTCTAGTTGTAGAAAAATACAGCCAAGAGCATAAAAACGAGTTTATTAAGCTTTTAGATACTCTTTATGAAGAACTCAGATAGTATTGTGCCGTACATTTCTGCAACTGTGGATTGGAGGGAGATCGTTAAAGGTAACCATATTATTTTGGACACTGATGCATTTATATCTATTTTAAAATTCGGGGCGGAAAATATTTTTGCCGAATTCAATAGGCTGAAAACAGTCGTATGCTTGCTTCATCCGGTAATTATTGAGCTCAGAAATACAAATAGTGATACATAAAGACTATTAAGAAATCTTATAATAAGGAAGCATTCATTTGAGGAGCTTCCCTTTGATAAAGTGGTTAAAAAAAATGCCCTTTTAATTCAGGAATTACTATCAAAAATGGATACATATCCCGCTCCAACAGATTTATATTTAGCTGCGTCAGCTGCACGTTACAACTTGCCTACCTATATATTGACCGGCAATCACAAGGATTTTCCGGTACCACTATTTGAGCGAAAAGCTCCCCTTATTATTCAAAAAGAAAAATCACTAAAACTTCTCTACTTTCTAAGTCTAAACAAAAAAATGCTGACTGATTCATATTAAACCCGACTCGCAATCTCATCCCCCATCTCACTCGTCCCTACCGCCTTCATTTCAGCAGAGCAAATATCACCCGTCCTAACACCATCCGCTAACGTTTGTGAAACCGCATCATAAACAGCATCATATTCATCCTGCATCCCAAAACTATACTTCAGCATCATCGCCGCACTCAGTATTTGCGCAATAGGATTAGCAATTCCTCTGCCCGCAATATCAGGCGCACTCCCACCACTCGGCTCATACATCCCAAACCCGTCAGCATTCAAAGACGCACTCCCTAAAACCCCTAGCGACCCCGCAAAAACCGATGACAAATCACTCAAAATATCGCCAAACATATTACCGGTAACAACGGTATCAAAGCTCCGCGGATTTTTAACAAGCTGCATCGCAGCATTATCGATGTACATATGTTCAAGCGCAACATCGCCATAATCAGCACTAGCTTCCTCCATCACCTTCCTCCATAATATAGAACAATCCAAAACATTAGCTTTGTCCACCGAAATCAATTTCCCCCCGCGCGTTTTCGCAATATCAAAAGCCACTTTCGCAATCGCCCGCACCTCATTCTCATCATATCTCATCTCATCCCGCGCCACCCGCACCCCATTTTCATCGCTAGTCTCATGTTTGCCAAAATAAATCCCGCCCGTGAGCTCCCGAATGATCATAATATCAAATCCATCACCGATTAAAGATTTTTTTAAAGGAGAAATATCAGTCAGCGCCTCAAACACAATCGACGGCCTCAAATTAATATTAAAAGAAAAATGCCTGCGAATCCCCAATATCGCAGTCTTCTCACATCCCTTCCATTTAGGATCATCCTGCGCATCCACAGGCCCGCCCACACTTCCAAAAAGCACAGCATCCGCCCCCCCGCAAACCTTCAAAGTACTCTCCGGCAAATGCTCACCATGTTCATCATAAGCAGCCCCTCCAATCAGAGCCTCAGTATACTCAAACTCATGCCCAAATTTCAGAGCCACCTTATCAAGCACTTTAATCGCCTCATTCATCACCTCCGGCCCAATCCCATCACCGGCCAAAACCGCAATATTTTTTTTCATAACATTTATTTTACCGACTTAATAATATCTATCACCATTTTGGCATCGTTCATAACATAAAAATGAACACATTTAACACCTTTTTCAAGTAAATCCTTCACCTGCATAAGTCCCCAATTTTTAGCGATCTTTTTAACATTTTTAGGATCACTCTCAATTTGATTAACAAGCTCTTCCGGCAAATCAACATGAAAATACTTCGGCAAAAATGAAAGGTGTTTCACATTCTTTATAATTTTCAATCCGGGAATAATCGGCACATTTATTCCGGCCTCCCTGCAAAGATCAACAAAATTATAATAATGCTTATTATCGAAAAACATCTGAGTAACAATATAATCGGCACCAGCATCAACTTTTAGCTTAAGATTTTGAATATCGGTTTTCAGATTTGGAGATTCGAAATGTTTTTCAGGATAACCGGCAACACCGATACAAAAATCCATTGGCTCGGAATCCTCAAGCTTCTCAATATACTTCCCCTCCCTTAAAGCAACAATCTGTTCGATCAGCTCGGAGGCATAAGTATTAACCGATTTGCATTTATCAACTTTCTTTTCATGATTGCTGCCATCTCCGCGCAACGCCAAAATGTTTTTAATTCCCAAAAAATTCAGCTCAATCAAAGCATCCTCAGTTTCTTCTTTCGTAAACCCCCTGCAAAGCACATGGGCTACAGTATCAATATTAAATCTATTTTGAATTACGCCGCAAATACCTATGGTTCCGGGCCTTTTTTTCCGAATTCTTTTCTTAACAATTCCATTTTCCAATTCCTCATAATAAGCTTCCGAGCAGTGGCTTGTCACATCTATGAATGGAGGATTAAACTGCTGCAGCTCCTCAATAATATCTGTAATTATATTGCAGCTTTTGCCTCTCGCAGGCGGAATTATTTCAAAGCTAAACAAGGGTTTTTTTGCATTCTTTAATATCTCTACAACTTTCATTTGTTTCTAAATAAAAAAATATTTTGCTTCAGGATTAGCAACAATCATTGCCGATGTAGATTGCTCAGGAACAAGTTGATAGCTTTCCGTAATTATAACACCAATTTTCTCGGGTTCAATCAATTTAAATATTTTTTTCTGATCCCTAATATTTGGGCATGCCGGATAGCCAAAAGAATACCTACACCCCTGATATTTACATGCAAAAATATCCTCAATTTTTTCAGCATCTTTATCGGCAATTTTTAATTCCTCCCGTATTTTTTTATGAGAGTATTCAGCAAGTGCTTCGGCCATTTCTACGCAGTAGCCATGCCAATACAAATAATCCTTATATTCATCATTTTTAAAAAGTTTTTCAGTTTCCTCGCTAGGCTTGTGCCCCACAGTCACCAAGTGAAATGCCACAACATCCCTTTTTTTATCATCCGAGCTAAAGTAATCACTAATACACAAATGATCTTTATCCTTCTGTCTGGGGAAATCAAAAGTTACAAAACTATCCTTATCATCGGGATTTTTATATACCAATAATCGATTTCCTTCAGATCTACACGCAAAATATCCGTAAGCAATCTTTGGCTCAAGTATTTTTTTCTTTTTTGAAGCGCTGGCAATTTCATTGAGTTTCACTTCAGCCTCTTCATTAAGTATTTTTTTATGTTCTTCGGCTGTTTTACTCCCCCTTAATATTTGCCATTGTACAAAAAACAGGGATTTTTTATTTAAAAATTCCGCAATTTTATCAATATCAATGTCTTCAATAATTTTACTACCCCAAAAAGGTGGCTCAATAATCATTTTTTTTCAATTATTTCGGTTAATATTTTTAAACCGTCAAAAACATCATTAGCATAATAAACGTCACCATCATAAATTTTTTGCAAAGTATCTTCCACATAATTTCTAGTAAGAGCAGCTCCCCCCAAAATAACTGGAGGATTAATTCCTCGACGATTCATCTCTTCCAGATTTTCCCTCATCACGATAGTCGATTGTACAAGTAATCCACTCATACCAATCGCATCAGCATTATTTTTTTTATATGCGGAAATAATTTCCTCAATATCCTTTTTAACACCGATATTAATAACCTCAAATCCATTATTACTCAAAATAATATCAACCAAATTTTTCCCAATATCATGTACATCTCCCTTTACTGTAGCCATAATTATTGATCCTTTTTTTCGTGAATCAGTTTTTTCAATATATGGTTCCAGATAATTTACAGCCGCCTTCATAGTCGCAGCTGATTGCAAAACAAAAGGCAGTTGCATTTCTCCATCACCAAAAAGTTCACCAACTTTCTGCATCCCCGCAAGAAGAATTTTATTAATTATCATCAAAGGTTTATGCTTTTTAAGCGCTTCGTTTAGGTCACGATCAATGTCATTTTTATTTCCCTCAACAATTCTCAGCATAAGTCTTTCTTCAACCGTCAACGCTTTTTTTTCATCGGCCTTAATTTCTTTTATCTCATGCTTTTCATAAAAATTTAACAAATATTTTAAGGGATCATTTTCGAAAGTCCATTTATTAAAAATCAAATTATTCAAAATTTCCCTCTCATCATCCGGTATTTTATATAGAGGAGTAATTTTACCCGCATGCAAAATAGCTGCATCCAGCCCATATTCAATCGCTTTCGCTAAAAAAACGGAATTAAGCCTCTGTCTTAAGTCGGGTTTAAGCCCAAAAGATACATTAGAAACACCCAGAATTGTGTTTGTTTGAGGATGTTTTAACTTAAATTGTTTTATAGCATTGATAGTTTCTACAGCCGCATTCCGATATTCATCATCTCCGCTACCCAAAGTAAAAGTTAAAAAATCAAAAAAAATATTATGTCCGCGAATATCAAATTCATCCTCGGCAATTCGAAAAATTCTCTCAGCAATTTGAATTTTTTTATCAACAGTTTTGGCCATACCTTCTTCATCAATTGTTAAAGCCACAACTGCAGCCCCATATTTTTTGCACAAAGAAAAAGTTTTCCTCAATTTATCTCCTCCATCCTCCAAATTAACGGAATTGATTATTGATTTACCCGCAATTTTTTTTAGCGCTTCCTCAATAACAATCGGATCAGTTGAATCAATCATTAATGGTCTTTGAATGTCTGTATTAAGCCGCTCAGTCAAATTTGACATAATATTTTTTTCATCAAGTCCGGTGTACGACACACACACATCCAAAATATGAGCTCCTTCTTTCTGTTGTTTTTGAGCCACAGCAATCATCCCGTCATAATCCTCCTCCAACAAATAATTTCTAAATTTCTTTGAGCCATTTGCATTAATCCGTTCACCTATAATAAGCGGTTTCGGCTCACTATCAAAAGCAACAATATTATATAAGCTGGATGCAGATGGCTTTAAATGATGCGCTCTTTCTTTTGGCACAACATTCTTAACCAGCTCAGATAATTTTTTTATATATTCAGGGGAGGTACCGCAACAACCTCCAACAATATTAGCCCCAATATCCCGAGCAAAATATTCCAATTCATCGGCAAATTCATCAATCGGCAAATCATAGGTCATCTTTCCATCTTTAATATTTGGCATACCGGCATTTGGTAAAACCGAAATCAGCCCCTGCCAATGGTCAGCCAAAGTTTTTAAATGATCACTCATTTGTTTAGGACCCATGGCACAATTAAGCCCCAAAACATCAATAGGAAAATCGCTTAAAGTCACAATTGCCGTCAGCATATCGGAGCCCACAAGCATTTTGCCATTTTTTTCAATTGTCACCTGCACCATCACCGGTAGTTTTTGTTTTTTAGTCCCAAAGGCGCTATAAACACCCACTAAAGCAGCTTTTACTTGCAATAAATCTTGAGCTGTTTCAATTAATATTAAATCGGCCCCACCATCTATTAAACCTTCAGTCTGGATTTCATAAGAATTTTTTAATTCATCAAACGAGATTTGTTTAAGTGAAGGCAGTTTGGTTCCGGGACCAATCGAACCCGCCACCCATCTGGGCTTATTGGAAGTCGAAAAATCATCAGCGCATGATCGAGCTATTTGAGCAGCTTTTTTATTCAGCTCATAAGCTCTATTTTCGAGATCATATTCTTTCAGAACAACACTATTAGCGCCAAAAGTATTTGTTTCCACCATATCCGCCCCAACTTCAAAATACTTGGCATGAATTTCTTTTATCACATTCGGCCTACTGGCATTTAATATTTCGCTGCACCCGTTTTTGCCCAAGTAAGCATCTTCATCAAGGTTATAGCCCTGAATCATAGTCCCCATCGCCCCATCAAAAACCAGAATCCTTTCTTTACATACTGAAAATAAATCAATCGGCATTTTACATATATTATATATCGGTGCTAAGTTTACCCGATTATTTAGTCGAAAAAAACAAATTTTTATCTCTTTCCTCTTTAAATTGACCAATTTCATCTGATTTCGCCAACAAAAAGTCCAACTCCTCATAACCATTCAAAATACATTCTTTCCTAAAAGGATCAAAATTAAATTTATATGAAGTATTATCAGGGAGGATTACAGTCTGCGCCTCAAGATCAACCGTAATTTCATAGTTCCCATTTTCTGCATCTACAAGCATCCCATTAATCACTTCTGCATCAAGCTCAACCAAAACAAGACCATTCTTAGCCGAATTATTAAAAAAAATATCAGCAAAACCGGGAGCAATAACTACTCGAATGCCCGCACCCAAAATTGCCCAAGCCGCATGTTCCCGAGATGAACCACACCCAAAATTAGATTTAGCCACTAGTATCTGCGCATCCGCGAATTTATCCTGATTAAACGGAAAGTCCGGCTGCTCTTGTTTAAGGCGTATAAATAGGTTCTCGCCATATCCCTCCTTACTAATACTTGTTAAATATTGAGCGGGAATAATCATATCAGTATCCACATCTTTCAAAGGAAGCGGAATAACTTTGGCAGTAATTTTAGTAAACGCTTGCATTGTTTTTTAGTTAAAAAATTTCACAGGATTTGCTATCTTCCCCTCAATTGCACTTACAGCAACCATAGCCGGGCTCGCCAAATGAGTAATACTCCCCGTACCCTGCCGACCCACAAAATTCCGATTACTAGAACTTATACAGCGCATGCCGCCCGGCACTTTATCATCATTCATGCCCAGACACATACTGCATCCCGGCATTCGCCAATCAGCTCCGGCCTCAATAAAAATCTTATCCAGTCCCTCATCTTCAGCCTGTTTTTTTACAGCCTCACTCCCCGGAACCAGATAGCACGTCACATTTTCAGCGATTTTTTTCCCCTTCAAAATTTCAGCCGCCACCCTAAAATCTTCAATTCTCCCGTTGGTACACGACCCAATAAACGCCCAATCAATTTTAGTCCCTTCAATCGGCTCACCTTGTTTAAGCCCCGTATACGCAAGAGCCTTCTCCGCCACCAGCCGATGAGTCTTGGGTAACTCCGAAATATTTGGCACATTTTCACCAATCATCATACCTTGCTCAGGATTAGTACCCCAAGTAATCATCGGATCAAGTCTATCCAAATCAATCTCAACCTCCAGGTCAAAAGTCGCACCTTCATCGGTCACAAAACTATCCCAATATTGCGCAGCTCTATCCCATTCTTCGCCACTCGGAGCATGCGGTTTATTTTTTAAATAATCATAAGTAATCTGATCGGGAGCAAAAATCCCGGCCCGAGCACCACATTCAATACTCATATTACTAACCGTCATTCGAGCCTCCATACTCATTTTCCTCGCCGCCTCCCCAGCATATTCAATCACATGCCCATTAGCCCCACCAATCCCAATTTTAGCAATCAGCGCCAGCGCAGCATCCTTCGCATAAACTCCGGGCTTAAGCGCCCCATTAAAATTTACTCTCATAGTTTTAGGTTTCTTTTGGAGAATGCAGCCTGTAGCCAAAACATGACCAACCTCGGTAGTCCCAACCCCAAAAGCCATCGCCCCAAAAGCCCCATGAGTCGCAGTATGGCTATCTCCGCAAACAATCGTCATTCCCGGCTGAGTTAACCCCATTTCAGGCCCCACAACATGCACGATTCCCTGTTTGCCACTATTTAAATCCAGCAAAGGAATCCCAAACTCCTCACAATTATTACGCAAAGTCACAATCTGAGTTTTCGCTTTCTCATCATAAATATTCTCCCGATCTTTCCGGGTCGGTATTGAATGGTCGATTGTCGCAACACAATGCTGCGGCTCAGCAACCTTAATCCCACGCTGCCTCAATTCATCAAAAGCCTGCGCACTGGTAACCTCATGCATCAGCTGCAGATCAATCGCAAACACAGCAGGCTGCCCCTCTTTTTCAGAGACAACATGCAAATCCCAAATTTTTTCAATAATGTTTTTCGCCATAATTCAGTATATATGTTGAGTAGAACATCCCTCTTATGTTGGAGCAGGGTTACAGCCTTATGTTGGAGCAGGATTGCATCCTGCTTCTTTCAGTTAGCTGAGTTGGAGCTGAGTTGGAGCAGAGTTGCACTCTGCTCCTCACCATAAAACCCTAAACCCCACTAAGCCCCTCTTCATGCTGCTGCTGAATTCTATATCGATTCACAACATCAATCAACGCATTAGCAATAGCAGTAACAGTATCAGTACTGGTCCCTCTCCCCCTAATCTCCACATCATCAATCAACCACCCAATATTCGCATTGGCAATCGCATCTTTTTGTGGCGAAATCGCATCAACATTAAACTTAGTCAAAACCCCTTCAAACCCGGTAACTTTAATTATCGCATTATAAACCGCATCAACAGATCCATTCCCCGTAGCCTTCCCCTCAATAACATCACCCCCAGCCTTAAGTTTAATTGTAGCAGTAGCCTTTTTCCCCGTCTGCGCCTCAACCTTCATCTCCTTAATTGCATAATACATCTCCTCATTTTTATCCTTCGTAAGCAAAATCAAATCATCATCATAAATATGTTTTTTACCATCAGCCAAATCCTTAAACTTCATCATAAACGCAGCAACATCAGCTTCCGCAATTTTAATCCCCAATTTATTAAGCCTGTCCAGCACAGCATTTCTACCCGAATGCTTACCCAAAACAAAATTAGTCTCATTCCACCCCACATCATCCGGTTTCATTATTTCATAAGTAAATTTATTTTTGAGAAGCCCATGCTGATGAATTCCCGCCTCATGAGCAAACGCATTATCACCCACAATCGCCTTATTAATCTGTACATGTTGACCGGTAATAGAGGAGAGCATCCGACTGGTTTTAAGCAAAAGCGGAGTGTTGATACCGGTACGAGCCTTAAAAAGTTCAGGCCGAGTTTTAATCGCCATCACAACTTCCTCCATTGCCGCATTCCCCGCTCTTTCCCCAATCCCATTAATTGTACATTCAATTTGCCGAGCCCCATTCAACGCTCCCGATAAACTATTCGCCACAGCCATTCCCAAATCATTATGGCAATGAGTCGAAATTATGCAATTTTTAATCCCGGGAACATTATTATTCAGGTACAAGATTAAATCACCGAATTCGGCAGGAGATAAATAGCCTACAGTATCAGGAATATTCAATGTATCAGCCCCTGCCTTTATCGCTTCGCTCAATATTTCCACCAAAAAATCCCGATCAGATCTACCGGCATCTTCCGGCGAAAAATCCACGCGATCACAATGCTTTTTACACTGCCGAATCGCCTCAACAGCTTTTTTAATAGCCTCATCTCGACTAATTTTTAATTTATATTCCAAATGGATATCACTGGTAGCAATAAAAACATGAATTCGAGGCTTCTTGGCTTTTTCAGTAGCCATTAAAGCCGCATCAATATCCCCCGAATGGCAACGAGCAAGCCCACAAACCTCAGTAGTCTTAAGCGACTTGGCAATTGACTCCACAGCCTCAAAATCATCACGGCTAGCAACAGGAAACCCCGCCTCAATCACATCCACTCCCAGCAATTCCAACTGATGCGCAAACCCCAACTTCTCCTCTTTATTCATCGAAAACCCCGGAGCTTGTTCGCCGTCACGCAAAGTAGTGTCAAAAATTTTAATTTTATCGGTCACAATTTAATATTTAGAGAAAAAACGCTTGCTCACTATACAAAATATGGCTGCCCGTCGCAATGGGCAAAAATTTCGCATTAGCACATACACAAATTCTTAGCCTCAAATCCCCTAAAAATCTTCATCAACAAAATTAGCTGATTATTCCTTTGGATTCGCAGCATCAAGATACTCATTTGTATCTGATATCCTTTGTTCTCCATCAATGCCAATACCGTCTAAAAATGATTTAACGCTGGCTCTTGGGAGCCCTCGCTCAGATAATGGTTTTGAAAATAGAGAAAATGAAACGGTATTTCTATCCCCTTCGTTTTGTTTTCCACAAAAAACAGCTTTATCCCTTAAATAATTCAAAAATTTATAAAAAATTCTCAGATCTTCGATAATCAAACAAGCCAAATATTCAGGAGTGCAAAGCTTTTTTGTTGATGGATTTTTAGACATAAGTTCCTGATAAAAACAAATTTTGTTATTTATAACTTCTCTCATCCCTTCCGAAAGCGCAGGAAAGATATTATTGAAGTTAGTCGTATTAGGATTATTTTTAGAATTAATTACTCTTCTAATAATAGTCACATCAGCTTCTGTAATTTCAGTAATGCCATGAAAAGAATTAAGCCTTTCAATATCTCCCGGGGAAAATTGTTGTGATAACACTGCTGTTTCTGATCTGATTATCGGCATTAATGAATTAAAAGCATAAACTATTGCAGTCTGTGGTCTGTCATATTTTTCCTCTTTATCGGTAGTCAATACTGAACAAAGAAAATTATTATTTTCAGATCTATCGTCAAGCAATGACAATAACCATAACAAATCTTCAAGAGTTTTTAAATTATTTGTTTTATTAGCTGTTAAACCGGCCACAAAATATTCAGGAATTTGAGTTGGTAGCCCATAATGGGCAGCCAAATCAAATAAATATTTAATCCAATCTTGATCAATTTTTGATTTAATACCATCTTTTGTTGAACAACGGGCATAATCTTGGATTTCTTCTTTAAGAGCTTTAATAAACCGCTCAAACTGTTCAACTATTTCATTTTTTTCTTCAGGAATTGCTCCTCGATCTAAATTAGACATAAAAATAAATTAAATATTAAGCCAAAATTATGCAATATAAAATAAGAACTGTCAATAGCATAAATCATTAATATTGAAATATCATCATTTCAAGCATATTCTGAAACCACAATAACAAAAAAATTACAGAATAAACTCAAAAATATGCAAAACACTAACCCTCAGGCGCAAGCCCTAAACGAAAAACTCAAAGAGATTAGCCCTACATGCTACGCTCTTCTTTCTCAAAAAGGACTAAAAAGCTTTTTTCCTAAAAAGGGGATTTTATCGCAAACAGCTGATGCCAAAGGCAAAAAGTACGATGCCACAATCGGCGTCGCCAATGAAGAAGACGGCTCTATTATGTATTTAAAGAGCGTTCAGCAAAATCTTAATCTCGATCCCAAAGATACCTATGCCTACGCGCCAAGCTACGGCCGCAAGGATTTGCGCGAAAAGTGGCAAAATATGATTTTGAGCAAAAATCCATCTTTGCAGCAATTGCAGAGCGAAGCGCAAGAAATGCCGATCAGTATGCCGTTAGTTACAAATGCCCTAACACATGCCATAAGTATCATCGGCCAAGTTTTTCTTAATCCGGGCGACCAAGTAATTTCACCGGATCTTTATTGGGGTAACTACAATTTAATTTTGGGTAATGGATGCGATGCAACTCTCACAACTTTCAAAACATTCAAAAATAACAAGTTCAATATTGAAGGATTGAAAGAAAAGCTGAACGAGCCTGGAGATAAAAAAATCGTTATTCTCAATTTTCCAAATAATCCAACAGGCTATACGCCCCTTAATGAAGAGGTTAATGATATTGTTGAAGCCCTAAAAAATACCGCCGAAAATGGCAAAAATATCATAGCAATCATTGATGACGCATATTTTGGTTTGGTTTATGAAGAAGGAGTATTCACCGAATCGATTTTTAGCGCTCTAGCCAATGCCCATGAAAATATCCTGGCCATCAAAGCAGACGGAGCCACCAAAGAAGACTACGTTTGGGGCTTCAGAGTCGGCTTTATCACATATGGCATTAAAGGTGGTAACGAAGAAATCTACAAAATTCTGGAAGAAAAAACCGCCGGAGCAGTTAGAGGCAATATCTCAAATGTATCGAATTTAGCGCAGAGCCTACTCCTCAAGGCCTATGAATCTCCTGATTACAATAATGAAAAGCAAGAAAAGTTCGAAATATTAAAAAAACGTTATCAAAAAGTTAAAGAAGTATTAAAAACCCACCCCGAATACAAAGACCACTTTGCGCAAATCCCTTATAATTCCGGCTATTTCATGTGCGTAGAGCTAAATAAACTGGATGCCGAAGAAATGAGGCAACATCTACTAAAAAAATATGAAACGGGAATAATAGCGATTGGAGATAATGTTATCCGAGTAGCTTATTCCGGTCTGCCACTCAATCTAATTGAAGAACTATTTGAAAATATTTATAATGCATGCCGAGATTTATCTTCATAAATTATTAATCAAAAAAAAGCATCTAATAAGGATTTCTTGCCTTTTAAACTCCTAACTATAACCAGAAAAATATTAATTTAATACTAAATTATGGAATCAACAACTCCCCCCGCACAATCCGGTAGTTCAAATGCCGCGAATCCTGTTACCTCTCCCCTGCAAGACCCACCAAGAACCGTTAGATCCGCGCAGATACTCGATGTAACAAACGAAAAGGTCTATTTTAACCTCCTTCCGACAGAATTGACTAAATTAGCTATAGAGCGCGGAGAGGGAGCAATAAGCAAAATGGGGGCTCTAACCATCAAAACTGGTGAATATACTGGTCGCTCACCAAACGATAGATTTATCGTAGAAACGGCTGACATAAAGGATAAAGTGAACTGGGGTAAGGTTAATGTCGGTATTTCCGAAGCAAATTACGATAAGCTTTACGGTAAAATTACGAAATCATTATCCGCTAAAAAAGAATTATTTGTCTGTGACGGTTTCGCAGGCGCCGATCCTGAAAGTCGCATCAAGGTGCGCGTTATTAACAACACCGCAACCAGAAATCTCTTCATTTATAATCTGATGATCCGTCCGACTGAAGAAGAGTTAAAAACTTTCCAGCCGGATTTAACTATCATGGTTGATACCGAATGCAAGGCGGATCCGAATACAGATGGCACAAATTCAGAAGCATTTGTGGTTCTCAATTTCAGCAAAAAGACAATTCTTATTGGCACAACCGGATATTGTGGCGAAATAAAAAAATCGATTTTCACCTACATGAACTATTATTTACCCGAAAAAGATGAGCTACCCATGCATTGTTCGGCAAATCAGGGAAAAGGGGGAGACACTGCACTATTTTTTGGCTTGTCAGGTACCGGCAAAACCACTCTTTCAACAGATCCAAATCGTTTTTTAATCGGAGATGATGAGCATGGTTGGAATGCAAATGGAATTTTTAATTTTGAAGGAGGAAGTTACGCCAAGTGTATCAATTTAGATCCTAAGGCGGAGCCACTTATTTATAATGCAATTAAAGAAGGGTCGGTTGTAGAGAACGTTGTCATGGATCCCGAAACCAAAGAATACGATTTTGCAGACGCCTCATTAGCGGAGAATTCACGCGTCGGCTTCCCGATTGAGCACATCCCCGGAGCAATCACCTCGGGAATGGGCCAGCACCCGCGCACAATCATTTTTTTAACCGCCGACGCATTCGGAGTACTACCTCCGGTAGCGCGTTTAAGCTGCGAGGGAGCCATGTATCATTTTATGTCCGGTTATACGAGTAAATTGGCCGGTACGGAGCGCGGAATAAAAGAACCCCAAGCAGCATTCTCGTCTTTTTTCGGTGAACCTTTCATGCCCCAAAAACCTGTAGTTTACGCAGATCTCCTAAAAAAATACATCACAACATTCGGCTGTAACGTATTTTTAATCAACACCGGCTGGTGCGGTGGCCCCTACGGAATTGGCAAAAGAATAAGCATCAAAGACACCCGTGCCATAGTAACAGCAACCCTAAATGGCAAAATCGACGGCGTAAGCTACAGAATCGACGATGTCTTTAATCTAGCTGTACCCGAAACGTGCCCCGATGTAGACGATAAAATCCTAAGCCCAAGAAACACCTGGCAAGACAAAGATGCCTACGACAAACAAGCGCAGCAGTTAGCCCAAATGTTCAAAGATAATTTCGCAAATTTCAAAGATATTCCTCAGGATATCAAAGATGCCGGCCCAAAATAAATTGTTTTAAATAGAAGCCGGAACTGTTTGCCTCGCCACCGTTGGAGCAGGGCACCACCCGTTGGAGCAGGGCACCACCCGTTGGAGCGGAGTTGTACTACCCGTTGGAGCGGAGTTGTACTCCGCTCCTTTCCATTACCGTCGGAGCAGGGCTACAGCCCTGCTCCTCCCCCAGCTTCCCCTTGTTGGAGCAGGATTGCATCCTGCTCCTCCCCCAGCTTTTAAATCCAAACTCAAACCAACAAACACATCAAGAATTCAAAAACAGCTAATACATCGCTATAAATTATTAATTACAGTTTTTTGAAAGCTTTACCTAGACTTTATAACCCGTTTTTTGTATATTTTGATAGCTTTCGACCAAAAGCTACTGATAAGAAATCAAAAACTATCATCACGGAGAGGTGCCAGAGTGGTCGAACGGGGCTCCCTGCTAAGGAGTTAGCTTGAGCAATCGGGCTCGAGGGTTCGAATCCCTCCCTCTCCGCCAGCAGTGAAAATTTCTCCGAAATTTTCACCCCTCGCCCCAAAGGCGAAATAGGCCGCTTTAAACATTTGCGCAGCAAATATCCCTATCCCAAAACCTCGCCCCAAAGGCGAAATAGGCCGCTTTAAACATTTGCGCAGCAAATATCCCTATCAAAAAATACATCACACATCCCAATTGACAATCAATTCTACCTTGTTAATATACATACAAACATATAAACAAAAAAAATGGATCTAATAAAGCTAGCATCAGAGTTGTTGCTGGTGGTCGGTATAATGTTAATTATAACATCTATAGTAGTTGGTTTTAGACTTAAAAACCTTACATGCAGCCGAAATAACTGTGCTTCACTTTATGTTGTCATAGGTCTTCTTTTTTTCTTCCTGGCAGGCTACATTTACTATCTCCTAAGAATTGCGGACAGTTCATATATACTGGATACAAAGGACATTATTACATGTCTGGTTTTTTCACTCGGTGGTCTTTTTGTGATCTTGGTATTGAATACAAATCATAATTTATTGGTGAAGGAGTTAAATGATGCTGTTCATATCGAAGAAATCAATGCCGCTCTTAGGCAAAAAAGCATTGAACTTGAGAAAGTTTTGGATGATCTTTTCGCAATTAGGACGGGAATGGATGGCGATTTTGACAAGGAAAAAATTAAGAAAGACAATAAAAAAATGAAAAAGCGAATTGATAAACTAAAAAACATTATAGTTTAATATGAATATTTCAGACTCTTTGTTAAACGCTGGTCTTCGAGGGCAATATCCCCGTTAGTTTTAATATCGAAATGATGATTGCAGTTGGCAAACCGGGCAAAAAAACAGATCTCCCATTGAATCGTAAAAAGCTAGATAAAATAGTATTTGAAGGTTCCTTTAAGTAATTTAGGCAAAAATGAAAGTAAGACTCGACGACCTTTTAGTAACAAAAGGCATATCCACAAGTAAATCAAAGGCACAAACGCTCATTAAAAGCGGGGGAGTTCAAATTGCCGAAATAACGGTTATAAAACCCGGAAGATTAATCAACTCCGGCACAGAAATCCAAGTCTCCAAGAATAAAATCTCAAAGTCACAAAAGTATGTAGGCAGAGGAGCCTTAAAGCTGGAAGCGGCAATAAAAGAGTTCAAAATCCCCATCAAAGATAAAATCGCCGTCGATCTGGGAGCTTGCACAGGCGGTTTTACCGATTATTTACTGCAAAAAGGCGCAAAAAAGGTCTTTGCAATCGATGTTGGGCACGATCAACTGGCTCAGAAACTGAAAAATGATCCTCGAGTGATTAATTTGGAAGGAGTAAACATCAGAAACCCGCTTCCGAGCAAAGTACCGAAAAATGTCGATCTCGCGGTAGCTGATCTCTCTCACATTTCCTTAAAATTAGTACTCAAAAATATTTTTGCTCTTGTGCGGAGTGGAGGTGACATCATTCTCCTCATAAAACCTCAATTTGAAGCAGGCCCAGGCATAGTGAACAAGCAAGGAATTATAAAAGAGGATGAAATACGCGAAAAAATTGTTGCAGATTTCATAAAATGGTGTACAGATAACAATTATCAACACAAAAAACTCATTAAATCACCTATACAAGGCAAAACCGGCAATATCGAATATTTAGCCTGGTTTAAATCTACTGACTCTCAACAGGAGTAGAAAGCCATTTTAAAAACAATTTAATCGAAATAAACAAAGACAAACCGCAAATTGCCAGCAGACCGCTCGCAACATAAAAAATGGTGTTCAAAGATGACGTATAAAAAATCAGAACCAAAATAGCTGCAAGCAAAAACGTATTAACCATCAAATAAATAGACATCACTTTTACCTGCCACAAGCCAAACAAAGTATTCTTTTTTTGACTGCTCTTAATGGTTGATAACCAAGTAAAAAACTTAGCATTCTTATTTTTGGAAAGCGAAAATTTCTTAGTCCACCAAAGGCAAAAACTGCTAAATCCATCCACCATGGCAATCAAAAACACAACACTTTGCAAAAGAACAATCCAATAAGTCGCAATAACCTGCCAAATCAAGCTACCGGCATGAATATCCAAGCTCAACGTTTGAGCCATATTTACCTTAAAAGCTACAGAAAAATACCAAGCAATAGCCAAAGTAATCACATGATAAAACAGCAGCAGCCACTTCTTAAACTTAATTTTTTGCATAATTTTTTTTAATTTATATTTAACATAAATATAATGCCGGAATGATATAATTGGCAAGAGAGGCTTGAAATAATGTAATTTTTTATTCTAATGCACGTTATTATTAAACAGTCACAATATCAATTAGTAATGAATAATAAAAAACTTGACAATATTCGAAAAACAGATATAATCACTACTTCTATAATTACTAATAAAACTTAATTTTAAAAAATATGGTACCTGAAGACAAATTATTATTTGATGCCTTAAAAGAAGCTCTATTATCTGAAGATCTACAAAACGGCAGCTTGGAAGATGATGGTAATACAGATGAAGATTTAATAACTGTTGCAAGTTCTATTAATAGAGATACGCGGGAAATTGAGGAGGCAAAAAAAAACAAAGTCGAGGCAGAAAAAAACAGAGCAACAGCAGATATTCCTGTGTTTCCGGGCGACAAGTGTGCAGTGAATCCGGAAGCTCTTATGCGTGAACCTACCGAGCTTGAGAAAAAAAGAAATCTCATAATAGGGTCACTGATCGCTAGAATAGGGATCGATAATACAAACCCTATGCATAGTCTTTTGTTTAATCTCCTTAGTACACATAATTCATCAATTTGGCAGTTTTCAAGATTAAAAGCAGATTTATCAAAAGGCAGAGTTGCCATGGATTTTAGCTTAATTGCAAGAGCAACAGAAAATAACCCTCACATTAGGAAATTATCTGAACAAATTTCTAATCACGATGCAATCACCTATGAGTATCTCATAAGAATATCTATTTTTCATCTTTTTCCAAAACTGAGGGAGGAGGCCGTATCAATTGAAGCTGGCGATATTGATGAATTAATAGCTAAAGCAATACTATCGGTCGAACCAGCTGGAAAATCCAAAAAAGGTTTAATCAGCGAAGAACAATTCCGAGAGATGGATTCAGTCCTTGGTTTGGAGGTTCCATTAGAGCAGCAAACCATAGTACTGTGTACAGCCAGGGACGGGCATAAAATTATTGCGCCAATAGCACAACTTCTCAGTGCGGAGCAAAATGATCAACTGGCAGCGCGATATGCTTCATTAAGTGAAGATCTGATATTTGCTGAACCGGTTATGCTTGAAAAAACAATAAAGCCGGATAAATTATCCCGGACTGAAAAAGAAAGAGATACTATTCCGGAATTTCAGACTGTATCTATGCGACAAAGGGAAGAAGAATTGGATATTCCACCAATGGACATGGACTTTATGTCAGATAGTAATAAACAGATTGAACAACCAGGAATAGTTGATACAGCTTATACAGCTGAAGTAGATGCTAGGAATAAAGAAATAGCGCTGCTCTATAAAAAAACAAGCCAGCAGCCTCAGTTTAAAGATGCCGAAACAGAAGGTTCGGGCCACAAAGAAAAAATCAAAGCTGTCACAGCTAAACATTATGCAGAAGCAAATAAAACACCATTATCCAGGTTTAAAAAAATAGGAGCCATTAGTGCTGGAGTAGTTGCTGCAGTTGGAGCAAGCGTCTTAATGCCTAATCCTCCATCCCTAAGAAATAATTCAATACCTACCGCAAAAGTTGATACCAGACCGGCACCCAAAGCCCCAGATTTAAGCAGGGTAAGAAATATCATTACGGCTTCTTCACAGATTAATCTACCGGACCCTCCACCATCTACACCTGTAGTCGCCGCAAGAGACGTAGATTGGAGTAAATTCAACCCATACGCAAGTAAAGAAGATGCAGCCAAAGCATCGCCCGCCCCTCAAAAACAAGTCAAAATAAATATTCCTGAACCTTCTAGTACAAGCGATCGACCATCATCAATGAGCCAAAAAGATTACAGAACCGCAATTGACGTCCATACATCGGCCACAAGCTCCAACGCAAAACAATTAATGAAAACAGGAACTCTAAACGTACCCGGTACAGGATTCCAAGACGGATTAATGACCGCCATGACAGAATATGCGTTTAACTACGGAAACAACAAAGCCGTTGACACTCTCTTTAAACGATATTTTGCAGATGAAGGATTAAACAATCTCTGGCATCGAGCAAAAAACGACCCTGATCTTAAGTCACAGTTTGACGAATTCTACAAAGCACTCGGTGGAGTAGGTGAAAACCCCGAGCTTGGAATGCCAAAACAAGTTCAGCTATTTGAAGCCATTAAAAAACTTCAAGCAACCAACCAAGTAGCCAAAGCAGTTGTATCTGTTATGGAAGCTGCCGGATTTAAAATCGATAATTACAACGGTAAAAAAACCGCCGCAGCCGGAACAACCATCTTTAGCAGAGCACTGGATGCCATCGATTCAAGTACAAAATCTGCCGTTGCAGATGCTGGCAGTATGTTTGACAATTTAATCGCAAAGGCAAAAAATTCATATGATAATGCCCAAAAAGCACTAAATCCTGAAGCAGCCAGAAAGGCTGAATATGCAGGAATGTCATTTGAAGAAAAAAATAGGATTCGCCTAAATCAGTTTCCTATCGATTTGCGTCAAGCAAGAGATACAGGTGAAATTGACGCAGTCTTGGCAACCCATAAGGCAGCAGCAAATAATGAAGAGATTATGGATGCCTTGTTGAATGGCGATCTCACCAAAGCAAAGCAAATTCTCGATTTCGAAAACTCACCGCATACAAGAGCCGAGGCTTGGGTAGTCAATGCCGGCAATAATAAAACTTACGCCAATTTTGCCAAAGACTTCAATGCAGCCATGTTCGCAGGTAAAGTTGATATAACAAAAGATTGGGCGCAACAAATTGCCAGATATTTAGATAGAGGTGATTATGAAACAGCTATGTTCGCCTACGACATCAACCCGCAAGGGTTAGCATAAATATACGACATCTACCCGCAAGGTTTACGATAAATCGCATAAAAACAGGATGCAAGCTTACCGGCCATCCTGTTTTTTTTCATAAAAAAATCAAAATACTTAATCCAAAAAGTCAGTAAGCCCCAAAAGTTAATCCCCAGCTTATAAAGTCTTTCACTACCAAAGCTCGTAAGTATCGCCAGGTATTCTCTGATAATCCGGCTCAGCGTCGCACTCGGACCCACCGAAACTCCAAAATCAATCTCATGATAATTTTTAAACAACGCTTTAATCCCATTTTCAGTATAACGCCGATAATCCCCCGAAGCCGCATGAGTCGGCCGCAAAAAAGAAATATTGACATACAAATATCCACCGGGCTTCAGCGCCCGATAAACATGCTCAAGCGCATCAGCCGGCTTTTTCGTATGCTCCAGCGCATCCACCAGCAAAATCGCATCCAAACAATCATTTTTAAACGGCAATTCCTGCAAATCCGCCACAAAATCCACATTCGAATAGTAACAATTATCCAAATTTCTCACGCCACCATGCAAGGCTTTAAGCCCTTTCAGCCTAGATCCGACATTCAAAATTTTAGCATCGTGAGGTAATTTTTTAAGGAGGCCCTCAATCTCGGCCCCTTCATCAAACGAATCCCGCAAATCAACATTACTCCCACACTCCTCCACAAAAATCGGCACCCCCGCCCCAATCGTCGGCACAATATACGAGCAATCAGCACACTTAAAGTTGGGCAACTCCCGCCGCAGCTCACTAAAACACTTCGGACACTGTAATAAATTCTCCATTTTTTAGATTTGTTTTACCTGAATTTATAGCAAAAACCCATTCTCCACAACAAAACATAAAACTCACGCCGAACCGAAAACTTTTGATCTACCGCATTAACCGCACATCCCAAATCAAAAACGCCCAGATTTACTTTACAAGCCCCCCCATTCCCGCTAATTTATGTAAGCAAATTCTGCGGAGAGATGGCAGAGTGGTCGAACGCGGCGGTCTTGAAAACCGTTAGACTCGCAAGGGTCTCCTGGGTTCGAATCCCAGTCTCTCCGCCACGTCGGAGCTCCCTCTACATCTACGAAAATCCGCTTCGCGTATTTTCTCCGATTTCGAGGTCCCTCCTCCTCCCCCCACAAAATACTGCTCAGCTCATCAGAAAGATGTTCGCTGCGCTCACAACTTTCTGATGGCTTCCGCTCGCATTTTGCGGGGACCCCGAGAGGTTGAGTTGGTACAGACTTAGCTCGCTTCAATGAGTTGGAGCTGCGCTTTTTACATTTTTGTTTGGATACAGAGGAAGCTGCTTGGGATCAGCAGGGCATCATAAAGTGCTACAGATTCTGTTCAAAGAGGCGATAGGCGGTTTCGCAAAGAGAATATTTTGGCGCTTTTGAAAAACAATGATTTCAACCAATAACATTGGCAATGCGGCTACACCAAAGCCGGCGAGATATAGTGGGAGTCCGGCCCGGATGAACAACATGAATGTTACCTTTTTATAAAGTCCATTTCACAGGCCAATCACCTCCATTATTTATCAAATCAATAAAATTCTGCTAAAATAACCCTGAAAAATCCTTCTTCAAATATTATGAGCACCTGGAAAAAATCGCCCCCGCCGCTTATTGAATTCTTCAAGAAATAATTTAATTTTTCATACTATGAGTGAAAATCAGAATTTCGGTATGGACACTCTCGCAATTCACGGAGGGATCAACCACACCAACTTCAACGAACACGTTTTTCCCTTGTTTCAGACATCAACTTTCATGTTCGAAAACACCGAACAAGGTGCCAGAAGATTTGCCGGTGAAGAGACGGGCTACATTTATACCCGCATGGGCAACCCCACAGTCGAAATTTTAGAAAAAAAACTTGCGCTTTTAGAAGAAGGAGCAGTAGGCCGCATCTACCCAACAGGAATGGCCGCAATCAGCAGTCCTTTACTAGGATTCCTAGGAGCAGGCGATCATCTGATAACAGAGAGCATCATTTATGGCTGCACAGATAGCCTTTTCAGAAAGCAATTCGAGCGTTTCGGCATAGAGGTCAGCTTCATTGATTCAGTTGATTGCAACCAAATAGTTGATCATATCAAAGACAACACAAAAGCGGTTTTTCTCGAAACTCCATCAAACCCCACAATGAAAACCTGCGATATTAAAAAAGTCTGCGCCGATGTTAAAGCCAAAAATCCCGATATTAAAATTGTGGTCGACAACACTTTCGCAACCCCAATTTATCAGAAACCCCTCAAAATGGGCGCCGATATCGTGATTCACAGTTGCACAAAATATATTAACGGGCACGGCGATGTTGTAGCCGGTGCAGCGGTTTTCAAGGATAAAAATATGGCCGACATGAATCACACCCAGTTGGATATTGGCACAACAGTAAGCCCTTTTGATGCTTGGTTGATGATTAGAGGAGTTAAAACGCTGCCGCTACGAATGGAGCGCCACACTCAAAACGCCAAGAAGGTCACCGAATATTTAAAAAACCATGAAAAAGTCGACACCGTAGCCTACCCGGGATTTTCAGGTATGATCGCATTCGAACTCAAAGAGGGAGTTGAGGCTGGTAAAAAACTTTTAAATAGCGTTAAAATGATTGGGCTTGCCGTAAGCCTAGGCAATGTTGATTCTCTCATTCAACACCCCGCCAGCATGACACACGCAATAATTCCCAAAGAACAACGCGAAAAAATCGGCATCACAGACGGGTTAGTCAGGCTATCGGTTGGCATAGAAAACGTTGAAGACATTATCGCCGACCTGGATCAGGCATTAAATAACAGTTAGTTCGAGAAAATATTTCAAAACAATTCATTGTCCCCCATAACTAAAAATTCTATACTTCCAACGTAAAATTATTAACCTCAAGAATATGGCAAGAATAAAATTACAGGATGAAGATACAAATGATCCGGAAATTCACAAAATCTTTAAAGAAATCAAAGCAAAAGCAGGTAAAGTACCTGCCGCGTATCGTGCATTTGCCAGGCATGCACATATTCTTCAAGCAAATTGGAATAGGACAAAAAATATTCTTGAAAAAGGGAATATCGATATTAAAGAAAAAGAAGCGATTGCAACAAGAGTATCAGCCGCAAATGAGTGCCATTTTTGCTTGGCAATTCATAAAGGGAATTTGGAGAAATTAGGTTTAAATGCCAGCGATATCCAATCAATTGAAAAAAATGAGGTCAAGGACGAAAAATTAAACTTTGTATTGAAATTTGTAACTACCGCAACAAAAAATCCCTCAAAAATAACAGACCATGACTTCGAAAAGCTAAAAGAATTCGGTTATTCAGAAGAAGATATTGTCGAAATACTAACGGTGATGGAAATGTATACGGGTTACAACAAGATAATAGTAGCTCTGGGTTTGCAATTAGAAGATTAATTATTAAAAAAAAATGTTCCAACCAAACGAAAAATTCATGCGCCTGGCTATAGAAAAAGCCAGGGAGGGGATTAAAGCAGGTCAAACCCCATTCGGCGCCTGCATTGTTAAAGACGACAAAGTAATCTGCACCGAGCACAACGTAGTGTGGGACACAACAGATATCACAGCCCACGGCGAGGTGAACGCCATCAGAGTTGCCTGCAAAAAAATGGATGCAATAGATCTAACCGGCTGCCAAATTTACTCAACTTGCGAGCCATGCCCTATGTGTTTCAGCGCAATCCACTGGGCAAAAATCGACACAATTATATTTGGAGCCAGCATTCAAGACGCCTCAGATGCGGGATTTAACGAGCTGTACATAAATAATCAGCAAATGAAAGAAATCGGCAAAAGCCCTCTTACAATAATCCCAAACTTCATGCAAGACGAATGCATTGAGCTTTTTAGTGAGTGGGGGAGTCAGCTGGATAAAAAAGCCTATTAAAACTCAGCCGAGATTTATCCTTCATCCGTTCAAATCAGCTTGAACAAAAAGCGGATTTTAGGATACAATTACAAACTTTTATCAACCTCCAAAACATGAACGAACTAAATCTGATAAGTCTCAAAAATGGCGAAAAAGCTGAAATCATTAATCTGAATGCAGGGCTTAATCTAAATCAAAAATTAAGTTCTCTTAATCTCAGGCCGGGCAAAATCATCAAAAAAATTGCCACCCACCCACTTAAAGGCCCGATTATTATTAGCGTAGATAACACAACAATAAGTCTCGGAAGGGGAATGGCAGAGCAAATTTTCCTAAAAAAAATCACCTAAAAACTTTCTTAAATAAAAGAGTAAAATGAAAATTCTCTTAATCGGAAATCAAAATGTTGGCAAGAGCTCAATTTTTTATCGGCTCACAGGCGTACATGTTGTTATTTCCAATTATCCGGGGAGCACGGTTGAGTATAAAGAGGGGACGGCAAAAATTGGCAACAAAGAAGCCCAAATAGTTGATGTTCCCGGCATGTATAGTTTGGAAGCAACTTCCAAAGCTGAAAATGTAGCCATAGAAATGCTTAATCTGAACCATAGCGACCTCATTATCAATGTAGTCGATGCCACAAATCTGGAAAGAAATCTCAATCTCACACTTCAGCTTTTAGAAAAAAATGTACCCGTCATTGTGGCCCTGAATTTCGGGGATGAAGCCCTGCACAAAGGCATTGTGATTGATCTCAAAAAACTATCGGAAATTTTAGCTGTACCGGTTATTTCAACAGTAGCCGCCACAGGAGAGGGGATTAAAGATTTAGTAAACAATATCCCCAAGGCAAAGGCCCATAGATTGCAGTATTCTGAATCTGAGAGATGGGCGAAAGTTGGCAAAATCATCAAACAGGTACAAACCATCACCGGCAAAAAACACTCCTTCTTCGAAAAAATCCAAGACTTAAGCATAAAACCGCTCACCGGAATTCCAATAGCTTTTTTAGTAATGCTCTCAACTTTTTCACTCGTCAGATTTATCGGTGAAAGTTTAATCGCCTATGTTTTCGAACCTTTCTTCAATTTACTGCTACCCCTATATACAAAAATTAGCGCAGCATTAAGCGATCAACATCTAATTCACGACATCATAATCGGCAAGCTGGTAAACGGCGAAATCGATTTTGTGCAATCAATGGGACTATTAACAACCGGCCTTTTTGTGCCTTTTGCGATGGTGTTACCGTATGTATTCGCTTTCTATTTAGCCCTGGGTATTTTAGAAGACAGCGGCTACCTACCGAGATTAGCCACCCTGGTAGACAATTTAATGCACAAAATAGGCATGCACGGCCTCGCCATCGTCCCGATGTTGCTCGGCCTGGGCTGCAACGTACCGGCCGCTATGAGCACCCGAATTTTAGAAAGCAAAAGACAACGCTTCATCGCCGGCACAGTCATGGCAATAGCCGTACCCTGCTCAGCGCAGCTCGCAATGATCTTTGGCTTAATCGGCAGCGACATAAAAGCGATGACAATATTTTTCTCAACGCTGTTTATAGTTGCAGTGGGGCTCGGCTTCATCCTCAACAAAATCATGAAAGGCAAAACCCCCGAAACATTTTTAGAAATCCCCCCATACCGCCTACCCCGCCTCAAAAACCTGGCAAAAAAAATGAGCATGAAAATTCGCGGATTCTTAACGGAAGCGGTTCCCTATGTGCTTTTAGGCGTCTTATTCGTCAACATTCTCTTCGTCACCGGCGCAGTTGAATTCATCGGTAACATCTTTGCACCGGTAATAGTCAACATTTTAGGCCTGCCAAAAGAAGCGGTCGCCTCATTAATCGTAGGATTCTTAAGGAAGGATGTGGCAGTAGGTATGCTGCTTCCGCTCGATCTATCAATAAAGCAACTAATCGTCGCAGGCGTGGTACTAACCATGTATTTCCCCTGTATCGCCACATTTATGGTTTTATTCAAAGAACTGGGAATAAGACTAATGTTTTTATCAATTCTGATAATGATAAGCTCAACATTAATTGTCGGCGGCATCCTAAATCTAATCCTCTAGTTTTAGCCAAAGAATTCCGACTCAAATTAACTAAGCGGCTTTTGATTTATTATATCTGTTATTCAAATCAGCAAGATCCTTCTGCAGCGGTTTATGATCGGATGTAAACTGATATTTTTTATAGAATTCAGCCATCGTATATTTTGTTTCCGAGTGTCC
>JAHJTR010000048.1 GCA_018829865.1 Patescibacteria group bacterium
AAATTGTGTTGGTATTATATTGAAGTGGAAGTGCAAAGGGAAGATGCTTTTTAATGAGGGGAAAATGGCTGAATATGTGGAATTATAGCGACGAATATGTTATAATTATAAGAAATTTTAAGAACTCTTGATGGAAATAAACAGCATAAAACCGGGGAAAATTGTTGGCAAATACGACGAGGTATCGTTAATCAGAGCTGTTTTGAGTATTATATTGGCCGGAATGTTTGCTCTTATATCGTTTGCAATTATTGGTTTTGATGCTTCTGAGGGTTTTGATTTTGTGAATTGGATGGGTGGAAATGTGCGTTTTGTTGACGGAATTAATCTATCCGGTAATTATGAGGTGGAATGCGATGCAAAAATAACGCCTATTGAGTCAAGTAAACAAATAATTGATGGCTGCAAAGTCGCAACAAAAGCGAATTCCAAATTTGATTTCGTTACAAAAAAAGGAACTGAAATAAGATTGGGTCAAACATCCGAAATAAAGCTGATTTCTTCCACTGATAACACTATTGTTTTTTCAGGCACTTCAGGTGATGGCTCAGTTTGGATTGGTAACTTGGTTTCAGGTGAAAAAATTATTTTTGATTTGAAGCAAGTGAGTGTTTTGAGTGTGAGTGGGAGCACGGGAATTAGATGGAATAACTACGGTGTGATTGTGGATTCGGCTAAGGGGATTTCTGAGGTGAAGATATTTTCCGATTCTGAGGCTGGTGTTAAGAAGGAATTGGCTTCTATTTTGATTCCTCCCAATTATTCATTGGAAATACCTTATGAAAGGATTAATGCCAATACATCAAGATTGTATTATTCTAAATTGATTAAGGAATTTCCTTTAAGTTTTGTGACTCAAGAAAAGGCTAATGAGGATAAATGGTTAAGTGAAAATATCAGTGCTGATCGAAAGCAGTTATACTTCAGACGTAATGCTCTTAAAGAACTTATCGCTGAAAAATCTCAATCATTTTCGCCACTTTATGCCAACACGTTTTTGTTTACTTTTTCTCAGGGCTTGACCTTCTCCTCAACGAAAAAAATGGAGAGGAATATTGAGAGATTCGATTATTTTACTGCTAAAATGGCGAATCAATATATTTTGAAGAATAATACTCTGGCGAATAAATATGCGGATGAGTTGAGTTTGCTGGTTAGCGGCGTGATAGCGAATGATATTTCGGGGGAAATCAAGAGTGAAATGAAATTGAATTATGCTTATTGGAAGGAAGTTTTGACGGTTTCTTATCAGGATGTTGATTTGGAATTATTTAAGAGTGATTTTACAACTAAGATGAGTTTACTAAGGGATAAATCTGCTCTTTTTGATGATGTAAAAATGGGTATGGCGGATGTGTATCGGTTGATGGAGGATAGTTCTAGTCAGTCTAAAGTGGAATTGCAGAAGCTTAATGATTTGCTTAAATATGATGTTTTGAGTCTTAATAAGCAGTTATTTTTGGCGGGAGATGTTAAGGCGATTCGGAATTTGCTTTGGTCATTATTGTTTAGATATGATGAGTTGTATTCGGTGGATTATTTTGAGGGGTTGATTCTTTTGAATGATAAAATTATTTCTTCTCTTGAAAGTGATGAGCTGAGGACTGAAGAGGTACAGCTGGTGATACAAAGCTATTTAAGAAATGTTTCGAAGATTATTGCGCTGGTGAAAAATGAGAGTCTGGGGATAGAAAGAGCTGAGGCGGTTAAACTTGCTGATAAATTGCTGGCAAAAATTATTTCATTGCATTCGGACCAAACTGGCAATGCTGCGATAATTGAGTATTTTGATGAGCAAACTGCGAAATTTATTGATGAAATTGAATTTATTAAGAGTTCATCTTTTAGGAATATGATGAAAAAAGGTTATGATGAGATGTATTATAAGAAATCGCTCGAAGAGTTTTTAAGACTTCGAGAAGAACGAAAACGAGTTCAAGAGATTGTTTCGGGTGAAGAGAGTGGGATTAAAGTAGCGGAGATTCCTTTAAATGTTGCAACTTCCGAGGCAAAGGCTGTTGATTTGTTTATTAAGCACGGAATTTCGTATAGAGGGCTTAAAATAGATGAAAAAAATCCACGAATTGTAATTATTGTGGATGGATCTTTGTCGGGTGTTATTTTTCAGGCGCAGTTGGATGTTAAAACGGAGTATTTATTTAATTTGGTGGTGGATGATAATAAAATTTCTTCGGGTATTAAGATTGATGATTTGGGAAATATTTTGTCTGTTGTGGATCGTATAAAACGAAGTGGTGATGATGATAATAAGATTAAAGTGGATATTTCGGGAGGAGTTAAAAAGGAGTTTAGTTTGCTTGAGAGTTTACTCAAGGAAATTGCGATCAAGAGGTTAAATAGCTTGGGATTATCCGTTACCGATGCTCAAATTTCAAGTGTTGATTCTGTAGGAGAGATTGTGACTGTAGTGAATACAAAATGGCTTGAACAACAGACGGAGGTTAGTTTTGAGTATAATCTTAAAAGGAATTTGTTTACAAAAATCAGTATTTTTGATGAAAGCGTTGATGGAGTGTTTACTTTGGAGGAGTTTGAAATATTGATTTATGATAGAGTTGAGCAGATTTTGGCTGAGAAAGCCAAGGCGGAGGCGCTTATTGAAGCTGAAAAATTGAAAAAGGCTGAGGATGCAAAAATGTTGGAGGAAGAACAGGCAAAAGCGCTTGAGGCTAGAATTGCCGAAGAGAAGAGAATTGATGATGAGCAAAAGAAAGAGGCTGCATTGAAGGCTGAAGAAGAAAAGAGAATGGAAATTGAAAGGCTAATTGAGGATAAACTTAAGGATATTGGTGTGTAATTATTGAAAATTTTTAGGTATTTTTTCTGTACCGCAGTTTTGTTTTGTGCTAGAATTCTCGCGCATAAAAAAAACTAACTTTTAAATATGACTGAAAACTACGGAGCAGACCAGATTCAGGTACTTGAGGGGCTTTCTGCTGTGCGCAAGCGACCAGGTATGTATATCGGAACCACTGATGTTTCAGGATTACATCATTTGGTATGGGAAATTGTGGATAATTCGATTGATGAGGCGTTAGCCGGAGTGTGTAAATTTATTGTAGTTAAAATACATGATGATGGCAGTGTTTCCGTTGAGGATGATGGACGAGGTATTCCTGTTGATAAGCATAAGAAAACTGGTAAATCTGCGCTTGAAACTGTTTTAACGGTGCTACATGCCGGTGGTAAGTTTGGCGATGGCGGTTATAAAGTTTCGGGAGGGTTGCATGGTGTAGGTATATCTGTAGTTAATGCACTTTCTACAAAAGTAATTGCTCAGGTTCATAGAGATGGGGAAATTCACGAGCAAATATATCAAAACGGAGGTAAGGATATTGGAGAGCTTAAGGTGATTGGTAAAACTAAAAAAACAGGGACTATAATTAGATTTTATCCGGATGAAAGTATTTTTAATACGACGGTGTTTGATTATGAGACGATAATAAATCGTTTGAGGCAGCAAGCATATTTGACGAAAGGGGTAAATTTAAAAATTATTGATGAACGCAAGGGTAAAGAGGCAAAGTATCAGTTTTATTTTGAAGGAGGATTACGGTCGTATGTGAAGCATTTGAATATGAATAAAGAAGGAATTGGCGTTATTTTTTATGTTGAGCAAGAGACTGAGGAAGGATTGATTGAGCTGGCTCTTCAGTATAATACGACTTTTCAGGAAACAATTTTGAGTTTTGCTAATAATATTTATACAAGTGAAGGAGGAATGCATTTAACCGGGTTTAGAAGTGCTTTGACACGAACGGTTAATTCATATGCTAGGAAAAGTGGTTTGATTAAGGAGAAAGAAGGGAATTTAACTTCAGAAGATGTTAGGGAAGGATTGACTGCTATTATATCGGTCAAATTGGCGAATCCGCAGTTTGAGGGGCAGACAAAGAGTAAGCTTGGAAATGCGGAAATGAGAACCGCTGTTGAAAGCGTTTTTGCTGAGAAATTTGGAGAATTTTTAGATGAGAATCCGGGTGAAGCAAAAAATGTCATTAATAAGTGTTCATTGGCTGCGAGAGCCAGAATGGCAGCTAGAGCAGCTCGCGATACTGTAATTCGTAAGAGTGCATTTGAGGGGATGACATTGCCCGGTAAGCTGGCTGATTGTTCTTCAAAAAATGCTGATGATAGCGAAGTTTACATAGTTGAGGGTGATTCAGCGGGTGGTTCTGCAAAGCAGGGTAGGAATCGTGAATATCAAGCTATTCTGCCTCTTAAGGGTAAAATCTTGAATGTTGAGCAGGCCAGATTGGATAGGATATTGGCGAATACTGAAATTAGAGCTTTAATTACTGCTCTTGGTACGGGTATAGGTGAGATGTTTGATATTTCAAGATTAAGATATGCGAAAGTAATTATTATGACGGATGCCGATGTTGATGGTGCGCATATTAGGACTTTGCTGCTAACTTTGTTTTTTAGATATTTTAAGGAGTTGATTGATAAGGGAAATATCTATATAGCTCAACCTCCTCTATACAAAGTGACGAAGGGGAAACGATTTTGGTATGCACAATCGCAGGAGGAGATGGATGAAATTAAATTGAGAGAGGAGATAGATCCAAAAAATATTCAGCGTTATAAAGGTCTTGGTGAAATGAATCCCGAGCAGCTTTGGGAGACGACTATGAATCCCGATACGCGCAGTATGCTTCAAGTGACTATTGAGGATGCTGAGAGGGCTGATCAGATATTTGATACTTTGATGGGCTCTGAGGTGGCTCCGAGAAAGAAGTTTATACAGACTCATGCAAAGAGTGTAAGGAATTTAGATATTTAGGGCGCACTATTTAGAGGATTATAGTGCGGATTAATTGACTAAATAGTTGCAATCTGTTTAAATTAGCACGATCATTATTTTAATTGATCATTAACTACTGGGGGAGGTGTAAGAAATGTTTGTGAAAGTTGTAAAAAATCCGAAGGAGTCACTAGAGAGACTTGTTAATCGCTTTCAAAAGAAAGTGACGCAAAGTCGTAAATTGCTGCAGATAAAGCAGAATAAGTTTCATCATAAAAAAGATACAAAGAGACAAGTGAGGGGAGCGGCTGTAATGCGTGAGTACTACAGGGCTAAGCGAGAAAAGATGCAATACTATTAAATTGTGATAAAAAAGCCGAGTGAAATTCATTCGGCTTTTTTTATTTTAAAAATTATGAAAATAAGTGAGGCGGTTAAATATGGGAAGCAAATACTTGGTAATGATTATTCTCTTGATGTTGAGGTATTGTTGGCTTTTGCGGCGAAAATTAGTCGTGAACAGATATACACTCAAGATGATGCTGATTTGCTGGATGATGAGCTGTTTAAGCAATTGATTGATGAGAGACGAAAGGGTAAGCCTGTGGCTTATTTAATTGGGAAGAAGGAGTTTTATGGTATTGATTTTTTTGTTGATGAGAGATGCTTGGTGCCGAGGCCTGAGACTGAAATGATTGTTGATGAGGTGATTGAGTATTTTAATGAGAAAAATATTGAGGAAGGGGGATTTAAAGAGGGCTTGATATTTGATGTTGGAACGGGAAGTGGAGCTATTGGTTTTAGTTTGGCGAAAATGTTGCCTGATTGTCGAGTTTTTTGTTTTGATATTGGTGATGGCGTTGCCGCTGTTGCCAATAAGAATTTAGATGAGTTGCAGCTTGAAAATGCGAGCGTGGTTGTTAGTGATTTGCTTGCTGCTGCGGATGATGACATTATTCCTGAAGTAATTGTTGCTAATTTACCTTATATTGGGTTGGAGAAGTATAATTTCGTTGATGACGATGTTAAAGCGTATGAGCCACATCTGGCTTTGTTTGGTGGTTTTGATGGGCTTGATTTGTATCGCAAGTTATTTGGTCAAATTTTGGAGCGAGATTATCCGGGGAGAGGTTTAAAATTAATTATGGGTGAGTTTGGCTTTGCTCAGTTGGAAGAAATTGTTAATCTGATTGAGGGGGCGTTTGGTTCATCCTCCTATAAAATAATCCCTGATTTGAGCGGGATTGATCGATTCTTTAAAATTTTAATCAAATGATTGAAAAATTAGCGAAAATTGAGGAAGAATATAATGAGATTGAGCAGAAATTGATGCAGCCTGATGTTGTGAATGATATGAATGTGTATCAGGGAATGCTTAAACGTAGAAAACAGATTGAGTCGGCGGTGGTGCTTTACCGTAAATATCGGGATACATTGGCGCAAATCGAAGAGGCGGAAAATGTGATTGCGCAGGAAAGTGATGCTGAAATGATTGAGCTTGGGAGGCAAGAGCTTGATGAGGCGAAAAAGAAAAAGCTTGAGCTTGAGGAGGAGTTGAAGGTTGAGTTAATCCCAAAAGATCCAAATGATACCAAGGATTGTATTGTGGAGATTCGGGCGGGTGCGGGTGGCGAGGAGGCGGCTTTGTTTGCCGGTGAGCTGATGCGCATGTATATGCGGTATGTCGAGAATAGTGGTTTTGGTGTTGAGATTATGAGCAAGAGTGATGCTGATGCGGGAGGTATAAAAGAGGTGATTTTTAGAATGCATGGGGGTAATGGTGCGTATGGGGTGATGAAATATGAGAGTGGCGTGCATAGAGTGCAACGAATACCTGCGACTGAAAGTCAGGGGCGAGTGCATACTTCTGCGGCTTCTGTGGCGGTGCTGCCTGAGGTTGAGGAGGTAGATGTTGATATTAAACCTGAGGATTTGAGGGTTGATGTG
>JAHJTR010000049.1 GCA_018829865.1 Patescibacteria group bacterium
ACATGGGGATAAGCGCAATCAGCTTTATATTAGCCTTTTTTGGGCTATTCAACGCCGCAGGTGTACGCACAGCAGCCTTAATCATCCTTTTACTCGCCATCCCCTCATACAAAGAAATTTTCGCCAACCTCTTCAAGAAAAAAACAATCACATTTAATTATTATTCAGCCGTCACGATAGTCTTCTTCTTCGCCTTAATGTCATCTCTTTATTATATTTTAGCAACTTTCCACGACATCCCGGTCGGCATCGACGGCGCCCGCGAATACGTAAAAATAGTTTTCGATTTAATCCGAATGGGGGAGTTACCTCAGGGGCATGCCCCATATTACGCCAATTTATTCCAAGGTTACGCATCTCTATTAACCTGGCAAAATTTAAGAGCAATGATGACAATCCCATTCTTCAATTTCATCATGGCCTTCTCAGTCTTTTACGCTTTAGGACGCCGATATTTCGCTGCCCCCAAGCGAGCACTTTTTTTACTCATCATCTCAGTAGGCGCCATGGCTATGACTTTCTTCCTAACCATCCTGGATCATAAAACGGAGTTCTTTGCCTTATTCATGGGATTATTAGGAATTTATTACTTACTTGCCTGGCGTTACACCAAAGCCAACAAAAAAACCACCACCTTAAATTTAATCTTAGCCGCACTTTTCATCGGCATGGCCTTCACCGCCAAAATGACCTTCCTTATCCTCCTTTTAGCCGCCATCACCTTCATCTTCCAGCGATATTTCAAAAAACTCGGAATTCTTGCCGGTATTTTCGCCGGTTTAAGTTTAATTTCATTCGGTTATAAATTAATAATTCCGGGAGTTCAAATCACTCCATCAGGCTACACAAACTTAGCTTTAATATTCGGCGCCGCCTTTTTATTAATTTTAGGAATTATTCTCTTTAGAAACAGCAAAAAATTCTTTAGCGGCATCAAAAAAGTAGTTATTTTTGGCATGATAGCAGCCATACCTCTGGTTCCATGGATGGGCGTTCATTATCTTGAAGTAGAAGCATTTCATGTACAAGGCCTATTATTCGGAAAATTCCCCACAGTAGACAGCGCCGCCATCAAAGCCGGAGTTGAATGCGGAGAAGGAATAGGTTTCGCTCAAGATTTCGGCAGATACATCAGCCACGAAACCGACGCCGGCAGTTTTTTCAAAAAGTACGCAACATTACCGTGGGAAATGACAGTCAACAGCCTGAATCCCAACTCCAACACCACAGATATCGGCTTCCTGGGGCTAGCCTTGGTCGTAATTTTATTCCTCCTCAATTACAAAAAACGCAAAACAGCCGTCCTCAAAGGGCTGGTTTTACTAAATCTAATAATGTGGCTCTTCTGGATTTTACTCAGCCCCGGAGTCACCTGGTACGCATTAATCGCCCTTGTCTCCCTCTTCTTAATCTTCTCAGCCTTGTGGGCCGACTGGAAAACCCAAAAAGCTTTCGTCATCCTGATAAATATCTTCATCATTTTCTTCATCGGAATCACCAGCAATTTCCACATCATGCGCGTCATCCCCAAAATTTATCTGGGTATGGCAACAGGCGTTATTAGTGATCAAAAGTTCTTCAACATGTCATTCCCGGGTTATGGTCCCATCCTGAATACTCTAAAAGATGAAGATTCCATGCTGAAAAACAAGCGCTACGTTATCAAGGCGGGCGGAACAATGGAATTCTTTATGCGTCACGGTTATGAAATTGTTTATGAGGATAATTATCTGGACTTCATCGATTGCGGACTAACCCAATACAACGATAATGCCCGCGCGTTTTTAAGTAATATTAAAAATAAAGGAGTCGACTACATCTTCATCAGCAAACACATGATAGGGGATGCGAGAGGTGTGATTAGCAAAAGATACCTAAGGGCCTACAACCTCATCGCCCCTCACCTCGAAATCGTAGTCAACAGCGATAAAATCTTCTACGGCAAAATCCCTGACTCAATCCGCATGCAATCAGCAAATACTTTGATAGAAGGTGAAGACAATTGATTATTAATAAAAAAGAGCTGATAGCTGAACCATTAATCAGTGTTGCTCATGCCTTAACTTTCATAACGAATTCTAATATTGTGAACTGTAATTTAAAGCAGTGCCATAAGGATAGTATTTTTTCTTGACTCCTAATCCCATATAACGGTAAATTACATCCTATTAATATAATAATTAATCAAATATTATGGTACAACAAGCCGAAAACCAGTATGAATTTATAGACGATGAGTGCAAATCACCAGTTGACAGCACTGAAACAGGAATTTCTCTGGATAATCAAAGAGAGGGCACCAAAGGTGAAATGAAAAAGTGGCTAGCAATAGCGTGCGGGGTAGTGGGAGCTGGAGCAGCGCTAAGTACATCCGGCTGTGTACATCCTGAGGTCATCGGAGTTCAAGATAAACTTGCAATGGTAGAAAGAGAACTGGTTCGAGCCAGAAACGAGAGAGAAGCTATCAATCTTAGACTGGAAAAAATGGCTGCAAAAAAGAATTCCGGATCTGATAAGTCAAAAAGTCCCGCATCTGGTTCATCATCCGTATCAAGACCAACACAAAGGTTAATAGCTAAGGCCATTTCCAATAGAACATATTTTAGTCGTGATTGCCGACAAGCAAGAGAGGATGACAAACGTTGGAAAGAAATAATTCAATCCGAAAGAAAAAATGCTCCAACAAAAAAAGAAAAAACCAATCGCGCCGGCAAAACACCTCGGGCACTTGCCTATACTTTGGAACGAATGAAAAATCATCAACAATTTCCGGAATGTATTGCGGATGCCACCCCAATAGACGTAGAAAAAGAGATTGCCAGATTAAGCAAACAACTTTCTCTAAGTAAACAAGCAACTATTAGTGAATGCGTAAATTACATCAGGGATTTAGCTAGCAAAAAATCAAGACCCGCTCATTATCACTCGCAGACAAAACTATTTTGTCGACTACTTCTCCGTCACTGGGGTATAAATACAAGCTCTGAAACAGCTAATACTGGGAAATAATAACAATACTTAAACACCGCCACTGATAGCTAGAACACGACATTAGTTGGAGCAGGGCTACAGCCCTGCTCCTTCCCTACAAAACCACAAAATTAACAATCTTCCCAGCCACATAAATCTCTTTCTTAAGCGCTCCTTCACTCAAATGCTTCGCCACATTCAGAATCTCCTTCGCAGCCTTAAGCACCTTCTCTTTCGACGCATCCGCCTCAATCACCAAACTCCCTCGCACCTTCCCATTAACCTGCACCGCAATCTCAACCGTATCTTCAACAATCAATTCTTTATCATAAGTCGGCCATTCCTCATTAAAAACACACTCTTTTTCTCCAAGTCTATGCCAAAGTTCCTCAGCCAAATGCGGCGCAATCGGCGCAATCAGCTTAATCACAGACTTCTTATGCCCCTCATTTAGCCCAATTTTCTGCGCATTATTCGTATATTCCATCAAAGCCGAAATACACGTATTGAACTGCATTTTACTAATATCATCGCTCACTTTCTTAATAGTTTTATGTAGGAGAGTTTCAGCCTGCGCCTCATTTTCAGGCTCATTAACTGTCAAAATTAACTTCCAAAATTTATCGGCAAATCTCGCAGTCCCGGTAATTCCCTTATCATTCCAATCTCCTCCATCCGTAAACGGCCCCATAAACATCAAATACATTCTAAAAACATCAGCGCCATAATTCTCCACAAATTCATCAGGACTAACCGTATTGCCCTTGGATTTACTCATCTTAGCACCATCTTTAGTAATCAGTCCTTGATGAACAAGTTTCTTGAACGGCTCTTTATGCTTCGTATAGCCAAGATCGTGCATTACTTTATGAATGAATCTGGCGTACAAAAGATGCATACAAGCATGCTCCGGCCCACCAATATACATATCAACCGGCAGCCATTTATCGGCCATAGCATTGCTAAAAGGCTTATCTTTCATCTCACTGCAAACGTATCTAAAATAATACCAGCTTGAACACACAAAAGTATCCAATGTATCAACCTCTCGCTTGGCTTCACCCCCGCATTTAGGGCACTTCACATTCACAAAAGCCTCATTAGTCTCAAGAGGGGACTTCCCCTTAGGCTTATAATCCTTCACATCCGGCAGCATCACGGGCAATTCAGCCTCTTCAACCGGAACTTCGCCACATTCATCACAAAAAACAATCGGAATAGGAGCACCCCAATAACGTTGACGGCTAATTAACCAGTCTCGTAGGCGATAATTCACCACTCGCTTGCCCCAGCCCTTTTTCTCAAGGTGATCCATAATAGCTTCCTTAGCCTTCATTATCTCCATCCCATCTAAAAACTCACTATTAATCATAATACCCGCATCTTCCTGCACTTGCTCAGGACGGGTAATCTTGGATTTATCACCATCTTTACCAATAACAACCCGAATAATCTCAAGTCCCTTTGCCAAAGCGAACTCAAAATCACGAATATCATGCCCCGGAACGCCAACAACGCAGCCCGTCCCCACATTTGCCAGCACAAAATCACTTACAAATATCGGTAATTTGGCACCGGTCAGGTTATTTATCGCCTTCAGCCCCGTATCAACCCCGGTTTTTTTGCCACCCTCCGCAATTCGCTCAAGCTCGGTCTTTTTATTAGATCTGGCAATATAATCTTCAATCTTAACAAGATCAATAAAATTAGCCTTATTTCTCTTAACAAACTCACTTTCCGGCGCCACCACGATAAAAGTCGCCCCAAAATTAGTATCCGGCCTTGTAGTAAAGCAAGTAATTTTATCTTCAATTCCCTCGACCTCATAGCTAATATCAATCCCTTCACTGCGCCCAATCCAGTTTTTCTGCATTAAAATCGTCTTTTCCGGCCAATCAAGCTCACTATGATCTAGCAATTGCTCTGTATAGTCGGTAATCTTAAAAAACCACTGTGCCATCTCTTTTTGCTCAACCTCGCTATTACAGCGCTCACAATGCCCTTCTTGTACTTGCTCATTTGCCAGCACCGTCATACACCCGCCGCACCAGTTAAGTGGCGCTTTTTTGCGATATGCAAGGCCTTTTTTATATAGTTGGAGGAATATCCACTGCGTCCATTTATAATAATCCGGTTCACTTGTCACTATTTCCTTATCCCAATCATACATAGTCCCCATTTTCCTCAGCTGCATGCGCATATACTCAACATTCTTCGCCGTACTAGCCGCAGGATGAACCCCCGTTTTAATCGCATAATTCTCAGCGGGAAGCCCAAAACTATCAAACCCCATCGGCTCAAACACATTATGGCCCATCATTCTCATATATCTACCAAAACTATCAGCCGGCGCATAATTATACCAATGCCCCAAATGCAATTTATCCCCGGAAGGATAGGGGAACATCACCAAATTATAGTATTTAGGCCTTTTGTCGTCCTGCAAATCGGTTTCATGAAGACCACGCCTAGCCCATTCCTGCTGCCATTTATTCTCAATTTCAGCGGGATTATAGCGATCATTATCCATATATAAGCTAATTAAAAAACAATCGTCACTAAATATACTAGTAATCCACCGAAATGCAAAACCCAAATACAATGTATAAATCGCCAAAATAAGCATGAAATAGCCCCTAAAAGACATATATCCTTCGGAATATTTTAAAAAACCGGCTTAATTAACTTATTTATCCGCCGGTTAAACTTAAAAGCGCTTGAGAATGTAAGTTGTTTAAAGGCCTTCATCAATTCTATCCAGCTTAAACTCAATTATCTCATCATTAATAATACTGGCTTGATGAATATCTTGCTCTGAATGATTAAATATAAGGATTCCGGTTGCTAAACTCACAATAAACACAGAAATTGCAATAATTATGAGTTTCAGGTTCTGATTGAGGTATTTCATGAGGATTTTTTTTAAGGAAAATGGCTTTTCTTAAACGTTTTAGTATATATGTTAATAATAATTCAAAGAATTATAAAACATTTAATTATAAATGTCAACATTAAAGACTCATTTTTTCTCAACAAAATCACACTTTCTCAAAATAACCGTTTTAAAGAAGCGTTAAAGGAATCTCAAGAGTAAAGGTAGTCCCTGATAAATCATCCGAAAGTCTTTTAGCATATTCAACAGAAATACCTAGAGCACCCTCATCCTTAACAATAACTTTCTCATAACCTTCTTCATCCGGAATAGATATAATTGTAAGAAGTATTCCTAATTCTCTACACATATCAAGGATAGCAACCAGTCCAATTCCGCTTCCTTTTCCTTCTTTAGTAGTTACTCCTTGTTTAAAAATATTACCTATGACTTCAGCGGAAAATCCGGGACCATTATCAGATATTTCTAATATTATACTATTAGAAGTTTCCATCATCCTTATATCAATCTTCTTTTCATAATTATTTTCCTCTTCACTCAATTCTCCTCCCTCTATTTTTAATTGTTTTTCTTTTTCATTTATTCTTCCTTGTTTAGTGTATAGAGCGCTAATGGCATTATAAATTATATTGCTGAACACACATATATCAAGCCGCCATCTATCAGTGCAAGCTAGAAATTCATCCTCCAAATTCGGCGCAGTAACCTTTATTCCCGTTCTCTCATGCAGAACACTTTGCTTGAAATCCTTTAATCTATCAACAACCAATGTAGCAATATTTGTCCTCTCACTCATTTCTACCTCAGGAGATGGGCGCTCAGAAATTGCACTGAACATTGAAAGAGTTGAGCTCACTAATGTTGGGTCCTCTTCAGTGCCCCTCGGGCATGACTTTAGAAAATTAATAGCTTCCAAAAGGGATGCATTAATGAACTCTAAATATTGAGGCGAATTAGATTCAATTCTATTCTCAAAATTAGGGGCAAAATAATTGTTAATTTTTTCTGTTATTAGCTCGTATATTTCGTCATCGGTCATAGGTTTACGAGACTTCTTATGACAATCTAAGGCTTCATTAAAAGCATCAGCAATGCTTGTATTCAGAAAAGATGCTATTTGATGCTTGCAGCTATCCATATTTGAATCAATAGGTGAGGAGTCGGTGTCATCATGGCAATCGGATATTTCAGCCATTATCGCCCTCTTCTCTTTAAGCTGATTAGCGGTTAATATCGCGGATTCATTCCACATATTTCTCATGTGTTTTTCTAAGTCTTCAAAAATAATAGAATAAATTACAACATTAAAGGATGCCTCCATAACTTCAAGAAAATATTGTATGTCGACAAGCTTTTCTCCAATATCCATACCCTTTTCTTCCTCAGTCTTTATTAATTCAAGAATCTCCTTAATCCCCTCAGAGAGTTCTTTTAAGGCGCTTTCTATGTTTTCACCCAGATTAAACATCCAGGCATAATCAACCATTGGAGCGAACCGATTTTTTCTGTCATGAAGTAGTAGTTGGAGTATTCTAACTGTTCTTCTTTTCCTTTCGGCATCATCACACAGGTCAGCATTGTTGAATTGATCAGTGCTGTTTTTACTGTCATCAACCTGCTCCACCCCTTTCTGATCAGTCAGCCCTTGATCACTTACACCGCAGCAGGCGACATCATCGCCTTCAACAGTACCAAGAGCACCATCGGTACGCTGCTCTGAACTGCCTTCTTCATTATTCCTTTCCCCAAATTCTTCCAGCATCTATTCAAAAATTATATTTTATAATATCAAACTATAACATATATGTTGTTATAGCAAGGATTAATTAAGTGTATTCCGACTCCTAATTTCATGAAAAATCAAAAATATGCTAAATTTCCCTTATGTTCAGGTCCAAATAAAAAACCATGACTACAAAAGTATGAATGAAAATGCAGCATCAATTGTGCCTATCCTTAAGCAATTACCCTTCTTTGCGAACCTAAATGAGCAGGATCATCTGGAAATCATCAAAAACATTCAGATGCAGCTTTTCCCCGTGAATTATCCGATTTTTAAAGAAGGAGAACCGGGGGATAAAATGTACATTATTCGCAAGGGGCAGGTAAAAGTTAATAAGGGAGGAGAAGATATCGCCATGCTCAATACCAATGATTTTTTTGGCGAAATGGCACTTTTTTCCAGTGAACCGCGCAATGCGACTTGTATTACTACTCTGGAAACAGAGGTTTTTACGCTCAGCAAGGACGACATGTTCAAATTAATTCAAACAAATCCCGAGCTGGCGAGCCATATTAATGCCGAATTTTTGGATAGAATCAAAGAAAATGATGCCAGAGATCAGCAAAAAAATCAGTAGCATCCATTAGGAAATAAAAAAATGATAGCAAAATTGCTTTTAGCCCATCTTATAGCCGACTTTTTACTTCAACCGAACGAATTGATCGCTTTGAAAATGCGAAATTCATGGGGGGTTTTTATTCATACGATTATAGTTTTTATGGTTGGAGCGCTAATTCTTTTTCCATATTTAACGCATATTCACGTTTGGTTGGTAATTTTAGGGATTTCCATAATTCATTATTGGCAGGATAAATCGAAAGTATTGCACGAGCGTCATGCCAAAAAGCATTTCGCCTGGTATTTTTTGTTGGATCAGGCTTTTCATATCACCATTATTATTGTAGGAGGATATTTACTTTCCGACTGGATTAATGAATCGCTACTGCCTGAAATATGGTTTTTTGAAAAAATTTATACCAATAATCCGCTCATTATAATGTGCAGCATTCTGATTATTACCGTGCAGGCCTGGGATATTTTGCAGTTTCAGTTTACGAGAGAAAAGGAAGCTGTAGCCATTTATAAGAGGGATTATTTAAAGTTAGGAGCAAGGGGGCTTGTTTTAGGTGTAATTATGACAATTATTTACTGGTTATTTTTTATCTGAATTTAATATTTTCTTAATATCATTTTGATATAACGGGAGTACAAAGATTGGAAAAAAGGCAAAGAATATCTTTGATCTTTTTTCTGCTTTAGCTGTTCTTTAATATTTCGGTGAGAATTTTTTCAAGGCAATGCTGCTCTTAACAAAAAAACAGGAGAACTCATGAGCACAAAGCAAGAAACCAAGGTTCAGAATTCGGCTAAATTTTATCTTTTCCTTTTTCTTCCCCTGGTGATCTTTCTTTTAGCACTTGGCGGAGACGAAGACGCTTCGACTGTTGCTGAAGATCTGAAGAAAATCAATGTTCCGATCATTCATCAAACTGCCAGCCCTTTTCTCAAAGACTCGAATTGTCCGTATAGAACTACTACTCAGCCTCATGGTTTGGCTGACAGCGACTCAAACGGTTTAGGCAAATATCACACCGGTTTTGATGTAGCTTGTAGGTCAGGTTCAAAACTTGTTGCCCCATTCACCTGCTTGGTTACACATGCACAAAACAGTAACCGCAGCAGCGGTTGGGGAACAAACGTAATTTGCAAAGGACGCCTGTTAAGCGGTAAGAACATCTGTTTACGAATTGCTCATATGCGCTACAACTCTTTAACTGTGAAAGTAGGTCAAACCGTCATCGCCGGTGAAACATTCGGGCTTGAAGGTACAACAGGAGCCTCCAGTGGTGTCCATGCGCATATTCAACTGATGGAATGCGATGGCGATTATCGTCATGATCTCGATTCAGGATACGCTTTTAGTCATGGTTTTGATCAGTATAGTCGGTTTTATAATCCTCTACGATTTTTCGATGAGATGAAGGATGCCCATACTGTCCACACAACCCTTAATTTCGCCAGACACTTAAGCAATGGAGAATTTGCCGGACATAGTTGGATAAGTACAAATCCCAACTACAAAATTGCCTCTGATTGGACAAATACCAACGCGAACGGCTGGCAGATCAAGCTGAGCAAAAGGGGATATGGAAGCACTAACTCAAGGGTCTATTACAAAGCTCGCTATCTCGTAACCAATAGAGATAACTATTTAGTTGTATTCAAACCTTACTTGCCATTTTCCGGTTTTTGGAAAGCACACTTCAAAGTGCCCGAAGACTCCACTCTCAACGGAACCGCCACAGTATCTCTTTTTTGGCGCCACCAAGATGATGGTAAAAACGGCAATATGAAGATGGCGAGATACGGAATAACCCAGTCTGCGAGCAATCACGGCAAATACATCCCTCTTGGTGGTTATTTCTATTGCAATAAAGGCAAAGACTGCAGCGTTGAAGTTGCTACACAAAATCTTGCAGGCTATAGAAACTTCGGATTTGAGGAAGTGAAATGGGAATTTGTTTCCCCGGCTTTTGAGAATATGCAAGGCGCACATGTGGTTAATGCCAATCAGCAGTCCCAAGTATACGAGATCGATCAGGATACCGAATTCGGCATCATCCGTTTGGAATACTGGCCCGGTACTGAACGCTTTAACGTAGACTTATATGCTGATTTGGTTAAAAGTGATGGAAAAAGAGTTCCTTTACCGTGTTTTCGAAGCAACATTGCCGGTCAGCGTGAACATTGCGTTTTCCTTAAACTCAAGCAGGGTGAAAGAATCGTTACCAGGACAAATGTTCCAAATCCACCTTATTGTACCGCTAGCAGTTGTTTCGGTATCGCTGTTTTTGTTAGTAAGTACAACAGTGTAAGCGATTATACCAAAATGCCACCGCACAGTTTTCGTCTCGCTGACATGGGATCCATTGACAACTGGTATGCTCCCTGGTTATACAAAGCAAGCCTTCTTGGCATGATTACCGGCAGCTGCGGAGAAGACTATCACAGCGAAATCTGCCTTTATAGACCCAAAAGAGAGGTTAATAAAGCAGAATTCACTAAAATGGTAATCTCAGCCATTGGCATTCATAACCCCGGACCCTGTACTTCAAGCCCATACACTGATGTTTCATACAACGCTTGGTACTGCCCCTATGTAGCTGAACTCAAACGCCGCCTGCCCGCAGGATTTGTTTGGGACGGTAACGCTCCAACCAGATTTTTCCCGTCGCAGTACATAACTCGTGAAACGGCAGCATTTATGGCCTTTACAGCTCTGGGCATTAATTCAACCTATGAGAGAGCACGGGACGGAATAATCTACTGTGACACTCCAGCTAACGGTTTCAGCGATGCCATTTATACGCTTTTCCGCTTAAACATTATGGTCGGCACTCGCTCAGCTGTATTTGCGACAAACTGTCTTAACGATTTCAAACCACAGGCTAACCTCAACCGTGCTATGGCCGCCAAAATAGCTTTTAACACCTTCGAATACGCCGTTCTTAAAAATCTCTACCGAAACAATTAATCTATCAGCCAACCTTCGCTATAGGTGCCAACAATCAGTTGGCCCTATAGCACTCCCAAAACATTTCTAATATGCCTTCGCCAAAATCACCTTGTGTTGGCTTTTTTCCGCACAATAAACGCATTCACCATCATCGCTTTTCGACTCCACAATTCTGATAGTAGCCTTAGTCTCTTCTTGAATTTTTTGTTCACATTTTTCGCTTCCACACCAACCGGACCGCAGAAATCCTCCCTCTTCAAGTTTTTGCTTAAATTCCTGATAATCAGTCACATCGCTAGTATTCTCCTCCTGGAATTTTTTTGCTTGATCATATAATCCGGTCTGAATATCCGTCATTATATCCGGGATTGCCTCAACTACATCGCTCAGCTTTACATTTTGTTTCTCGCCTGTATCTCTCCTAACTAAAACGCAGCTCCCATTTTCAAAATCCTTCGGTCCCAGTTCAATTCTCAGCGGCACTCCTTTTGATTCCCACTCGTTAAACTTATATCCCGGCGACATTTCATCTCTATCATCAATTTCAAACCTTATTTCTTCATCATTCCACTTAATTTTAGAAATGCCCTCTTTAATCTTCTCAAACGCTCCCATCACATTAGCTTTATCGTCGTCGCTTCTATAAATCGGCACACCCATTATTTGCACAGGTGCCACGCGAGGGGGGAGTCTTAAGCCATTATCATCCCCATGCACAACAATAATAGTACCAATCAACCTGGTAGACACACCCCAACTGGTCTGCCAGACTTTTTGGCTCTCATTGTTTTTATCCAAAAAATTTATGCCAAAACTCTCCGCAAAACCTTGCCCCAAATTATGTGAAGTGCCGGCCTGAATCGCCTTGCCATCACGAGCCAAAGCCTCGGTACACAGCGTATAAAGCGCACCCGCAAACTTTTCCTTCTCAGATTTTTTACCCGTAAGCACAGGCAAAGCCAAAAACTCCCGATCAAAATCCTTATACATTTTTAGCGCCCGATTAGCCTCCGCGTCGGCTTCTTCTTTCGTCTCATGAGCCGTATGCCCCTCTTGCCACAAAAATTCCGTGGTCCTCAAAAACGGCCGCGTTCTCATCTCCCACCTCACAATATTCGCCCACTGATTTATTTTTAGAGGCAAATCACGATAACTCTGAATCCATTCCGAAAAAGTATCATACATAATTGTTTCAGAAGTTGGGCGAACATAAAGCGGCTCCGCCAATTTTTTACCCCCGCCATGAGTCACAATCGCACATTCAGGAGCAAAACCCTCAACATGCTCTTTCTCTCTATTAATAAAACTCTCCGGAATAAACATCGGAAAGTACACATTCTTAACCCCGGCAGCTTTGATTTTTTTATCAAGCCCCCTCTGCAAATGCTCCCAAATAGCATAACCCCACGGTTTAATCACCATACACCCCTTAACCTTCGAGTAGTCGGCAAGCTCCGCAATTTTTACCGTATCAAGATACCACTTCGAGAAATCCTCGCTTTGCTTGGTGATTTTAGCCATATTTATAAGTTAATATTTAGATGAGTGAGAAAAAAGACACTGAAAAAATAGTAGCGCCATTCTTGAAAAAAGTAAATAATCATAAATTTCATTTTTGTATAATATGAGATTAAGTGTAAAGTTAAATAAACATCAGAAACACAAAGATACCGTATGGAAAGACTTGGAAAGATCGATGATCAACCTAAAAAAGCAAAGTCACAGTCGGGCGCATTTGAGAGCGGCAAAGCGCCAATTGGTCGTGAGCCCACCCCTGGCTCAGACGAAACGCAGTTAAATACACCGAATGATTTGCCATCTCATGCAGTATTATCGCAGATTAAAAATACATTCGAGTCACCTACGACACCTCTATATTTACCGGCAATGAATTCCCCCAAAGTAAAAAGCCTTCGGTCAACTCAGGAGCTGCAAAGAGCTCTTGATCCAAACACAGGATGTCAGCCTGACACAAGAGAATTGGCTAAAAGCCACCTAGAGTTAAGAGCGGTAATTTGCATGAGGAATGCTGTAACAGCGAGACATGAAGGGTATTCCCAAATATGTCAGGAAAAACTCATAGCAGCATTTGCTATGCTTGAGACGATATTGGAAGAAAATCCCGGCAGCGAGGCGGTGACTGAAATAAAAAAAATGCTAGAGGAGAAAGATAAGTCGCAAGATTTGATTCAAAGATTTGATGTCTTTTTACAAACGATTGATGCAAGGAAAAAAATTCTAGATAATTTGTTTAATTCTAAAAACGTTATTGAAGAAAAAAATAAAATCGACGAAGAAGTAGTTGATCAAATATGTTGGAGCGTTGTCGTCGCATTTATGGATCAGATTAATTTGCAATTATTGAGGGATATTGCTGTTAGGGTAAGCACAATAAGTCTGAATAAAAAGTATAAAGCGGAATTTATTTCTCAAATAATTAGTAAATTATATGAGAGTGCCAAAGACTTGGTTCCCCTGAAGAAATCGACTTCAAATACTGACGGATATCTTGCTGCGGCTTTTGATATCGTAAAATCCCTTTTAGACCTATTGGCGGTAAAGCATACCGAGTCAACCGTTCATTGTCTTAATATGTGGAAATTTTCAAAATTTTTTGTCAACTTTTGCCAGGGCGTGTTTGAAGATTTTTCGAAACAAAAACAATTATGTATGGCAGCAATATGCCATGATATAGGTAAGCTTGCTATCGAAATTGAGATATTAACCAATAAAGGCAAGTTATCTGATGATCAAAGGGCTATAGTTGAAGAACATGTAACAATAAGCTACAGAATTGTATCGGCAATATTTGGAGATAATAAACAAGAAGAGTATGTGAAAACGGGGGTATATGATCATCACAGGGATTATAATGGAGGAGGATATCCAAGGTGTAATATAGATGCTAAAAGTGCAAACGGTCACAATATTTCGGATATAGGTATCTTCGTCTCAATTTTCGATGTTTTTGATTCTCTCACGTCAAGTGGAAGGGGATACAGAAAAGCGATAGCCCCTTCAGAAGCTGTAAAAAGAATTAGATCCCTGGCCGGTACCAAGTTTGATCCGGCTCATGTGAATCTTTTTATAATGGCTTTTAATAATGGTGTATTTGATGATTTTCTCAGAGGGAAAGAACAATCTGCACTGCAAGCCACAAATTCAGGAGGCATTTTTGAAAGAGTGGATTTAATACAAATACCCGATATGAAAAAAGAGCTGGAAAGACATTTTGGACGATTGAAGCGAGATATAATATAAACCACTAATCCCCGCTACTAATTTTAATCTCAATATTCTCAGCCATAGCCGGCATTTTTGGTGCCCACACGGGCCAGCTTTTTATCTCAACTCGATTTACTTCAGGTAAATTTTGCACGAAATTTTTGGCTTCCTCAACCGAAACCCCCGAGCACCTGTCTCTAATTTTTTTAATTAGTTTCATATCCTCATCATCATCAAGGTCCAGATAAAACTGCTCAATTCCTTTAATTGTAGCAGTCACTTTTAGTTGCTGCGTCGCAGTATCCGTCTCAAAAATTTTATAAACAATCGAATCACTATCGATTTTAACCAAATCTTTATCAGGGCTTTGGGTCTTTTTCAGCTCATCATTCAGTATTTTAAGCAGCTCACTATGATCGTAAATAACCCCTTTAACAGGTATTTCAGATTCAACCTCAAATTCCTTAATTTTTTGCCCGACAAGATTTTTCGGAATATTAACCCGCACATCTCCGTATTTAAGCGCCCCATCCCCGGTTAACAAAGATAATTTCGTATTATTCTCCTGATTATATTTATCCACTTCTCCGAGTAGCTCGGCAAGCACTTTATCCTTCACTTTATCCTCGGCAAATTTTTTAGCCGCATCAATATCATTCTTGGCAACGCTGATAGTCACATCAGTCGTCCCCCCCGTAAAAGCGGCATTACTCTCCGCATACAATTTTTCCCGACTACTTTCTCTAAGTCCCGGCAAAAAGAATTTCGCCGGCCCGATATTACCTTTTTCACCAATGATCCGATCAAACGCATCCTTCGCATCAGCCTCAACTTCAGCCTCAACTTTGCCCGGCCCGGCCCCCGTAGCCGCCGGTATATTTATCGCTTTATTGATCCTATATATATATCCTTCAGGACTTTGAAATCGCGTATTGACCACCAGCGGCCATCGATTCTCAGATTTATTAATAATCGTAATTTTCCCCTTGGAATTTGTACCTTTAAACTCTTTGCCTGTCGCCGCATAAGTGCTTTTAAACGATATGGTTTTCGATATCGGATAAGTCGCCACAGCATTTTGTGTCCCGGTTTTGAGGAGAGTAGCGTTCTTCTTCGAATCAGCAAACACCACGTTAGTACTGGCCGTCAGCACATTTGATTTTGGAGTAATCAGAATAACCGCCCCCGGCAATGCGATATAGCCAATGATTATCAACAAGACAAAGCTGATCGTTATAAGCGTGATAATCGTCCTGCGGCTTGGTCTTAAATCAAGGACAGATTTCGCTTCCTCATCCTCTTTCTTTTGTTTAAACGACTGTGTCTTCAATATTTTTTCCTGCATAGCGGACGAACCGGATGCGCCACTCCTTTTCTTCAAAACCCGCCTTTTCTCCAAAATTTCAGCTATCGATAATCTTTTACGCGCTATCCGCCGCGGCGCATCCTCACTTTTCTCATTACTACTAGCCGAAATTGGCGAAATAGATGAAACTGTCATCTCGCTTTTTTTAGTATCTTCCTCATCCAAATCATCCTCCGCCTCTTCATCATCCTCCAAATTTTGATAAACAGTAATGTCAGCCTGCTTGGCCAAATGAATCCCATTAGAATCATGAGTAATAATCGAAAGATTTTTCCCGATCTCATCAACCTTCTTCTTCAAAATCTTAAAATTCACCGCACTCTGTAAAATTACAGATCTATTCGGAATCACGATAAACACCTCTTTAATCTTACTCTTTTTAATCCTCTCAAATACGTCAGTTATCTCATCATCGATATCAATATAAACAACCTGCCTTTTTGAAACATTTTTTATTTTTTTTTCTATCATGCCATTAGTCTTATGACTTTTTTAAGTATTTTATTTAATAATTTTTCTTCGCGAGCCAACTCCAGCCCGATATTAGCCAGCGCCAAAGGTGTAATCATTTGCGGAGAATTTAAACTTTTAGTTTTATCTTTTATATTTGTTATATCCTTTTCATCCAAAAATCCCACAATGGGCTTCTTGGGGAAGGGGAGTTTCTTTGACCATTCCCTCGTTTCAAGTGCTTCTTTAATCTCGGGCAACATACTTCCACCTCCACAAAGCAAAATCTGAGAAGGCAGAGATTCATTATCGGCAAATTCACTCAAAGAAAGCTTAATTCCCGAAAGCCAAATTTGAGCATCATCCAAAATCGCTTCCCTCACGATTTTATGCGATTGCTTCTCAAGTTGCTCACTACCATAAGCCATTTTAATCTCCTCCGCTTCAACAAACGACACATTCAACGACTGAGCAAGTCTCTTAGTAAAAATCCTGCCGCCCAGCGAAAACATTTTAGTCCCCATCAGGCTATTATCCTTAATCAAAACAATATCCGTAGTGCTGCTACCAACATCAATTATAATAGCATCAGCTTTCTCTTCTTTTGGTTTCTCAAGTAAAGTTTTAGCCAGAGCATAAGGCTCAGCGGTAATCGCCAGCAACTCCAAATTCAATTCAGCAACAATAGTCTGAATTGCCCCATAATGCACAATCGGCGAAAACGCATTAAAAAGCGTCAACTCAACTTCCTTCCCCTGAAATCCAATCGGATTTTTAACAGGATAACCGTCAACAGCAATGTCAATTATCGCCGCATTTATCAGTTTAATATCGATTTCATTAAAACCGGTTTCATAGGCAATCTCAGCTCTCAATTGCTCAAACGCCTTCCATTGCACCTTATGAATAATATTTTCCAACTCAGTCTGATCAAGTTTTTCAGTTTGATCGGGCCTCTTAAAAGTCAAAGAAATCGTTTTCCCAATGACCAGCTCACCGGCAATGCCCAAAAGTATCTGCTCCGGCTGGATTCCCGCCATTTTATTTGCTTTCAAAATCGCCTCATTGGCATTCTGAATAATATTGTTGATGTCGGTAATGGCATTACTCTGCATATCTCCGAGTGTATGTTTTTTAACTCCCACCCCAAGAACACTACCTACTTTATTGTCGCCAATTTCAACCGTAAGCGCTTTAATAAATTCGCTACCTATATCTAAAGTCACATAGTGATCAAAGCTGCGTTTTAAACCCCTAGAAAAAAGCTTCATCATCTTTCGTTTCATTAATCTGAATACATTTCAACGTTATTAAAATATACCAAATATCAGTACCAATAAAAACAAAAAATTTTATCAATAATCAATTGCAAAATCTTGTATCCTAATGTAAAAATTTTTGTATACACAAAAAAATAAAACGAAACAAAAATGAAATTTATCAATCAAGAGTCAGAACAAAAAACACCAAAAATCCTTGATATCGCGATAGACGAGGCCTATTTGAATAAAAAAATCATCGAAAATATATTCAAATATTTTTTGGTCAGCATCGGAATTTTCATCACCGCAATATTAACCTACTTCATTTTTTTCAAATCTTTATCGCCAAGCAACGATTTTATCTGGGCAATTTTCTTAATGCAAACAGTCTTTTATGTTGTGGGCCGCTATCTTCCTCACGCAAGATTATTCGCATTCATAAGTCTGATCATAATGAGTTTCGCCCTCGGTCTCACTTTAATGCCCGTCTTAACCCAAGTTAATCAAGAATTTGGCAGAGAGTTCATCGGCAAGGCCCTTTTGGCCTGCTGCCTGCTATTTGCCGGCTGCTCAATTATAGGTTGGCAAAACGAAAGCTTCATGTCCCGCTTCTTCCATTTAATCAAATACGCCTGCCTATTTCTGCTATTTTTTGCCGTTATCAGCCCCTTCATCAATTGGACTAATCGCATGGAACTGGTTTTCTCTCTCTCAAGTTTAACATTCATCGGATTAGTTACTGTTTTCGATTTTCAAAAAATACGCTATTATCCCATGCGCGCTTCTTTGAACGCCAGCATTCATCTATTTTCAGACCTATTTATCCTTTTTATCTTCCTAATAAGATTATTTAGCAGCCTCTACCGTGCATAAATGGCCAATCAAAATTTCCAGTCTCTTTAATGCCCCTTTAGGCGGCAAATCTTCCCTTAAACTTTC
>JAHJTR010000050.1 GCA_018829865.1 Patescibacteria group bacterium
AGTAGACACCTTTAATAAACCTGCTTCCTCATTAGCTGCCTATTAGCATATTTCTTTTTATAAACACTACGAACTTTTCTCCCTGTAAACACTCCATCCTCACACACCACATAATCAAAATATTTAAGAGGCACCCTATCATGAGAAAACTTTATCTTCTCATAGCTGATTTTTTTGCAACAATGATGCTCATGTACACTTTTTTTAATATGAACGGAGTGTCTTACTTCCGCCTTCCACAAACTGAATTTATCGGTAGTTATAAACATATAAATCGGCTTCTTCATCAAATGAAACTGCGAAACCACATTAAGTGACCCCGGATCCATCACGAAATTAAAAGTATTTTTCAGAGTAACCGCCCCAAAAAACACCATATCAATCTCTAAGCCCAAATGCGAAAGCATGTATGAAGGCACAACCTGAAAAGCCACATCATTATTACCCAGAGCTTCAATAATTTGAGTGGTTTTATCGGGATCCTGCGCCGCCACAATAATTCTAAAATGATCAACTGCCTTTTTTAATTTAATTAAAGTCTTAATAAGTAAATGACTATGATCATAAATCAAAATGGTTTTTTCTCTTACATCTATACCAAAAGAGTTCTCAATCAGCTTAGACTCGTCCTCCCGAGCTTTGCGCGCTAAAACTTTCATCGTTTTGCTGAGATTTTTAATTATCCTTTTCTTTTCCAAAAAACCAATTTTTTTAGTTTGATGAATATCATGAGGCAAGTGCTCCCAGATTTTATAAAAATTCTCAATAATTATTGCGTAACGAGGTTGAGTTTTTTTTACATCCGCCAAAAGACTCTTAAACTGCTTTTTAAAATCCTTAAAATTACTGAATTTAAAGCTCATCACAGATTTACTCAAAGCATTCATCACTAATTCTGCCAATTCAATCGTCCCCATGTCCGCTTCAATTTCCCTAAATTGTGCTGAAATAAGTTCAGGCATCAAAATAAAATTAAATACTAAATCTAAAAACTATAAAAACACTGCACGCCGCAAGCACAGTCAAAGTAAGCGGCATACTATATTTCATATATCCCAGAAACGAAATATGTAAATTATTTTTCTTGGCAATATCAGCAGCCACCACATTCGCGGAAGCACCAATTAAAGTTCCATTCCCCCCGATACAAGCCCCAAGCGAAAGTGCCCACCAAAGCATTGTTAAATTAGGATCTCCCACAAATTTATCTTGAATCTGAAAAATCACCGGAATCATTATGGTCACAAACGGAATATTATCCACAACCATCGAAGCGATTCCAGCTCCCCACAAAATAATCAGCGCCAAATACATTAAATCATTTGTGGAAGTTAGAATCATTTGGGCCAAATGTTCGAGCACCCCAGTATGTTCAAGCCCGGACACCATAATAAACAGACCCGCAAAAAATATCAGAGTAGTCCATTCAACCTGCAGCAGCGCCTCATGAATTTTTACATGTTTGGAGGTAATCAGCGCCAAAATCGTCGCCCCGCAAAGAGCCACAATATGGGCCGGCAGGTGAAGAGTAGAGTGCAGCATAAAGCCCAGAATCGTCAACAAAATCGTAGCAACAGACTTAATAATAAACCCCTTACTTAGTTTAATATTATAAAATTTATAAGTAATTTTTCTAATAAGAATATTGGTAACAAAAAGCTCCTTAAGATTTCTGTTAATAGGTCTCAGTTTCTTCCAATTAAGCAAAACCATTGGAATTAAAATTATCAGTATACCCGCAAAAATCGGTGGATATAAATTCACGATAAAATCCAAAAAAGTCAGCTTCGCCTTACTACCGATAATAATATTGGGAGGATCACCGATCAGAGTCAAAGCCCCACCAATATTTGACAAAAAGATTTCAGCCAATATATAAATTTTAGGATCCTTACCCATACCACGCACCAAAGCAATTGTAATAGGTACAATCAAAATAATCGTCGTGACATTATCCAAAAAAGCCGAGAACACAGCAGTAACAATGGCGAAAATCAAAAATATGTAGAGGGGATTCCCCTTGGTAAGAGCAATCAACTTCACATTTAACCAGTCAAAAACCCCTGATCGTTTCGCAATCTCCACCAAAATCATCATCGCCATAAGCAAAAGTATTGTCTCAAAATCAATCGCATGCACCGCTTCTTCAGGCGTTATTATTTTTGTAAGCACCATTAATAAAGCACCACCAAGAGCAACAAGTGATTTATCAAAAACTTCAAATATTATCAGAATAAGAGCTGCGATAAAGATTAATATAGCCGTTAGCATTTTTTTTGTTTTTAGCGCTTCAAAACGAAGCTCACTAAAAAAATCATACTCTTTTTAAATCTACAGGCAAGTGGTTTTTATTGACGATTCCAAGTGGTGTCTTGTCTGTTAAAAGCCCTCTCTAAGGTAAAAAAATAATCAGACAAACGATTCAAATATTGCAGAATCAGTTTATCTTTTTTATCAATATCTGCTTTAGTCACAATCACTACAGCCCTTTCAGCTCTGCGACAAACCGTCCTGGCAATTGCACACTTCGCCCCAATCATTGATTCCCCCGGGTAAACAAAATTCTTAAGCTCCGGCAGCCCGGCAGTCAGTCGATCGATCTCATCCTCCAAATCCTGAACACAATTTTTCTCCAGTGAACAATGTTTTTGATCAGTAATTGCCAATATCCCTCCAATCACAAACAAATCGGTCTGAATTTTTTTTAAGAAATCACAACTTGCATGAGAATCAATATTCGCCCTAATGTCACCCACAAAAGCATTAAGCTCATCAATTGTGCCGTAAGCCGCCACCCTTAAATCACTTTTGCAAACCTTTTGCCCATTACATAATGATGTCTGCCCTTCATCTCCTTTTTTAGTATAAATCTTCATCTCCAACATATTAAAAAATTTGTATTATCATTGTATTAATGATACAAAAATAAAGCAAAAATTAACCCAAAAAAAATGAAAAAAGCATTAAAAATCTTCGCGATTATTATTTTAGTTATCGCTATCGGTCTTGCAGCAACTGCTTTGTACCACGGAATGTTTAGTAACCTCACAGTTGAAGTCAAAGAAATGGGTCCTTACAAAATGATTTACGCGCCGCATCAGGGTTCCTATTATAAAGTGGGGGAGGTATCTGACAAACTTTATACTGATATGGTTGCAAATGGTGTCGAATCGGATATCGGTATAGGAGTTTATTATGACGACCCTGCCAAAGTTGAGGAATCAGATTTAAGGAGTGAGATCGGCATTCTTGTAGATGAAAAACCTGAAGATAAATTAATTGAGCAATATGAATATAAAGAAATCGCTCAAGCAAAATCAGCTGTTATTGAGTTCCCGATTAAATCAACATTAAGCTATATGTTCGCTCCGGCAAAAGTATATCCTGCCTTTGTAAAATATGGTGAAGAAAACAATATTGAGTGGAATGAAGAACTGGGAAGCATTGAAATTTACGATATACCCGCTAAAAAAATCATTTACATCATGGCTGTTAAATAATTTCCCAAATATTAAAATATTTTAAATGAAGGATTTTAACGTGAAGGTTGCAAGTCCAAAAATTAAATTAATTACACACACGTCGGAGCCCTTTGCTTTAGCCATTGCCAGCGCCCGCACTTGTTACAGCAGTGATTTGGTCACACCCGATCAGGTTACAAGCAATCAAAAAGAGCGCATCGGCGGAGCGATTTATGAAGCGGGTCATCACACACCTTTTCAGCATCCGACATTTGTTTTTTCTTTGGAAGGAGTTTCCAGACAATTCGTCTGGAGTTTTTTGCATAGCCATCCTTATTATAATTCAGAGCAGACTTCACAGCGGTACGTAGCGCTCGACCGGGCCGAAGTGATTGTGCCTCAAATGAATGAACAAGCGCAAAAAGTTTTTAATGAAGCGGTTTTAAAATCCTGGGATGCTTACAATAAAATATCTGATCTTCTCAAAAATGATTTTTTTGTTTTAATGAACGCGCTCGGAAAAATAAAAAATCAAACAGAAAAACAAATTCAAGTTGAAGCCGAAAAAAAAGCCATGGAAAACGCAAGATATGTAGTGCCGATTGCCGCAAGCACAACCCTTTATCACACAGTTTCAGGAATTGTTTTAAAGCGATATGAGCGTTTAATGTTAAGCGGTGATTGCCCGGAAGAAAGTCGTATTGTAATTCAGCAAATGCTTGATGAAGTAAAAAAAATCGATCCCGAATTTTTAGAAAAATTGCCATCCACACCAATTAATAAAAATGACCTTTTAGAAAATAAGATTTTGTCGGGAGGGGAGAGTACTGCCACCTCCGAGCAAAATAACGAAGAATTTGATAAAAGATTAAATGGTAAAACAGCCAAACTAATTTCGCATCAAAAAGACGCCGAACAAATTATTTGCAACAGTTTAAACGAAGTCCTCGGAACAAATTTAAAAGAGGAGGAAGCAATTGATTGGCTTCTGAGTCCAAAAAAGAACCCCTATCTCGCAGACACCTTAAACAGCACACATCACTCACCGGCAATGCGAGCGCTGCAACATATCAACTACACTTTCATCAAAAAAATAAGTCACACAGCAGATTCACAAGATCAGCGGCATCGCACAGTACCGGCCACGAGACCACTTTTAAGTCAGGTCCACACAAAAAATCCGGATTATTATATTCCATCGGTAGCCGCAAAAAACCCTGAAGTAAAAAAAATCTACGAACAGACAATGCAAATTTTATGGGACGCAAAAAACAAATTAATCGAACTGGGAGTCGAGCCACAAAAAGCAGTTTACATTTTACCGAACGCAGTTAACATCCGCTACACCCAAACCGGCTCACTATTAAACAACTTCCACAAATGGCGACTGCGCACCTGCCTAAACGCCCAGCTGGAAATCTTTGACGCCTCAGTCGACGAAATAAACGAAGTCGCAAAAGTCCACCCAAACATCGCCAAATACATCGGCCCACCATGTTTTATAAGAGACGGAATTGTCGAAAACAAACCCATGGAAGGCCCTTGCCCCGAGGGCAGCCGTTGGTGCGGGATCAGTGTTTGGAAAGCTTGGCCGAATGTGAAAAGGCCGTTTTAAAGAAAACTTCATCAACGCAAAAAACAAAATTGTTGGAGCAGGGCTACAGCCTAAACTGTTAAAGCAGGGTTACAGCCCTGCTCCTTATAAAGTTGGAGCAGAGTTGCACTCTGCTCCTTCCCCAACCCTACTCCCC
>JAHJTR010000051.1 GCA_018829865.1 Patescibacteria group bacterium
CGCGCGAGTATCATCCGTCGACCCATCATTAATCATAATCACCTGAAAATCCTTAAAATTCTTTTTCATATAAGAATAGATTTTCTCAAAATTCGTGGCCAATATTTTCCCTTCATTATATAGAGGGAGGATAATCGATATACGCATTAGAAAAAGATTTTACTTGTTAAACACCAATCGTTGGTTTAAGAAGAAATTCCAAAGCATTGTCACTACAATGGATAAAACCTTAGCTATTATATCGTACAATCCAAAAACTTCTACGCCAATATGAATAATAATGTTGGCGATAACAAGTCCCAAAAGCTGTATCAGGAAAAATTTGGGATATTGTTTAAGAAATTTGCCGTCTTTATCTCTAAAAGTCCAAGATTTATTGATGAAAAAACTATTTAAAGTCGCGAAGGAGTAACTGATTGTGTTTGCAATCACATAGTGAGAGCCGAAAAATGGGAAGAACCTGGTTAGGGATAAATAAATCCCAAAATCCACACCTGTATTAAGCACTCCGACAAGCCCGAACTTAACAAACTTTCGCAGCCCCCTAGCCGACTCGGAATCAAAAAACCACTTTTTTAGGGCGCGCAATTTCAAAGATTTAAGTTCCTTCCTGCCAATTATTCAAATATTCAATTTGTTCTTGTGTGAGCTCATCGATTTTAACATCCATAGCCTCAAGCTGGAATCCGGCGATTCGATCATCAAGTTCTTCGGGAAGCATATGAACTTTATTCTCCAATTTTCCTCTATTTTTAGCCAGAAATTCACAAGCCAAAGCCTGACCGCAAAAAGAAAGAGACATAACTTCACTCGGATGACCCTCAGCTGAAGCCAAATTCACAAGCCGACCTTCCCCCGCAAGATAAATTATTTTCCCGTCTTCCAAAGTGTATTCATCAAGATAATGCCGCACACGTCTTTTATTCTTAGCCATCGCATTCAATCCTTTAACATCAATTTCAGTATCAAAGTGCCCACTATTGGCCATAATCGCATACTGTTTCATAAGTTTCATATGCTCAGTAGAAACCACATGCTTATTCCCAGTGAGCGTTATAAAAATATCACCGATTTTAGCGGCATCCTCCATTTTCATCACTCTAAACCCATCCATTCTAGCCTGAAGCGCACAAAAATTATCAACCTCAGTCACAACCACCTCGGCCCCCATGCCCTTAGATCTCAAAGCAACCCCTTTACCGCAGCTACCGTAGCCAAGAACAACAACGGTTTTACCCGCAAAAAGAATATTGGTTGACCTGATAATTCCATCCAAAGTCGACTGACCTGTGCCGTAATAGTTATCCATCAAATGCTTGGTTTTATTATCATTAACCGCAATCATCGGATACTTAAGCGCCCCATCTTTTTCCATAGCTCGAAGTCGAATTATACCTGTAGTGGTCTCTTCGCATCCGCCAATAATATCCTGCATAATTTCAGGATGCTTAAGGTGAATTTCGCTCACAAGATCACAGCCATCATCAATAGTGATATGCGGCTTGCTCTCAATAACTTTATTCAAATATTTATAATAATCCTCATCAGTCTCACCTTTATAGCCATAAACTTTCACGCCCTCTTTAGCCATAGCCGCCGCCACATCATCTTGAGTAGACAGGGGATTACAACCTGTGATAATCACCTCAGCCCCACCGGCCTTAAGAGCTCGCACCAAAATAGCAGTTTCTTTAGTAAGATGAAGAGCCATCCCGATTTTCAAACCCTCAAGCGGTTTTTCTTTCTCAAACCGAGCCCTAACTTTCAAAAGCGCCGCCATATTATGCTCAGCAACTTCCAGATTCATAAAGCCCTGGTCAGCCAAATCGATATTTTTCACTTCGTAATCAGTCACAATTATTTGATTTTTAAAAATTATCAACAAGACTTTAATAAATTTGGGGGAATAATGCAAACAAACGCCACAATTATTTATCTTTATGTCCTGCAAACCTATTTTCTTAAGAGTAAAAAACCACTATCATATGCCTGAAGCCAATAAATCGGTTAATCAACAAAATATAGAAAATTACTTTCCCCAAAATGCACATAGCCATTTTCACAGGTGACAGCGGCATCGCCTACGGCAAAAAGAATATTTTTTACGAAATGTTAAAGGAATTTTCAACGCATTTCGAAAGAGTAAGCGTAATTTGCCCAAGTAATGAGGTAGGAGAAGAAATCATTATCCACGAAAACGTCCACCTTTACCCATCCGGACATTCAAAATTCCTGCATCTGGATTTTTTCAAGCACAAAAGTTTCATCATCAAAAAGGCGAATGAAATCCACAAAAATAATCCAATCGATTTGATCACCACCCAAATTATCCCGCCACTTTTTGCCCATATCGAGTCCTCGATTTATTTGGCCAAAACTCAAAATATCCCTTTTGTAGGCGAGTTAATGCACGTCCCATGCTATCCAATTTACAGCAATTTCACAGAATGGCTTGAAAAAATCTCTCTCAAAAGATTCCTTAAAAAAAATGAAAATAAAATCAGTCATCTTAGAATTATCAATAAAAGTGACACGCTAAATTATCTGAAATCAATAAATTTCCCCGAGGAAAAACTTTTGTACATACCGGCGTTCTATTTGGATTTTGAAACTTTCAAACCACTTTCGCCTAAAGCCTCAAAAAAAAATAAACAATTCGTTTTCGCAGGCAGACTCGAAAAAAATAAAGGTCTGAACCTTTTGATCGACGCATTTGAAATCGCCATCAAGAATGACAATGAAATTAAGCTCAAGATTATAGGAGAAGGAAGCCACAAAGCCCAAACCGCCAAACTGATAAATGAAAAAAATCTTAATCAGAATATCGAAATGCTAGGATGGCTGCCAACTCAGAAGGACGTCGCCAAGATTTACAGTGAAAGCGCTGCCCTGATTATGACCAGTTTTAACGAAGGAGGCCCACGCGTCACCCTCGAAGCAATGGCTTGTAAGACACTTTGCATCACCACAAAAGTCGGAATTATGAATCAAGTTGTCAAAGATAATGAAAACGCAATTTTTATTAAGTGGGAGGCAGCCGACATCGCCGAAAAAATTAACCGAACCGCAAAAAATCCGGATGAAGCAAAGAAAATCGCTGAAAGGGGATTTGAGGACGTGCAGCAATTTGAGTATCACAAAGCGATAAAAAACTTCACAGATAAA
>JAHJTR010000052.1 GCA_018829865.1 Patescibacteria group bacterium
AGCGATTCTTCAGTACCAAATTCAGCTTCCTGAGCTGCTAAAGCCGCAATTTCTTCAGGATTGGTTGTTACAATTTTATCCTCAGTATAAGAAGCAATCACCTGAATTGCAGCATGTTGATTACCCGCAAAGAATAATCCTTGCCCCACAGCAGAATTAAGCAACATATATTTTTCACCTTCCGTAAGATTAAACGCCTTTGTTAAAACCTCCATAGAAGATGGCGACTGCTTAAGCAACGTTTGAATAGATGAATTAGTAATAATCGGCTTTCCGTATGGCGATTTCATAAAGTCATCAACATCCTGAGTAATTGTGGTAATACCCAACCAATATTTCCTGGCCCTCTTGACCAATCCAAATAAAAATTTCGCCGAATCCTCATGTTGCATCAAACTCCAAGCCTCATCAATAACCAAAATCCTTTTTTTAAGTTCAGATTTAACTCTCCCCCAAATATAATTCAAAATAATATACATCGCTATTGGTCTCAGAGAATCCTCAAGATCACGAATCGAAAACACCATCAATCCTTTATCAAGCTCAATATTTGTCGGCTTATTAAATATTCCGGCAAAAGTCCCTTTGGTATATTTCTCGACTTTCGTAGCCAAAGTATCAGCACCATCCATACCGGTCAAAATATCATAAAGATCTTCCATAGTAGGAGTATCAGATCCTTCATAAGAAATTTTATCCATAGTCATGCCTTTTACCGAATAAACGTCGATTAAGGCCTTATCAAGCATGGCATCCTCCTCAACACTAACATCACCAAGCATAAGTTTAAGTAAACCATGCAAATTAATAATATTAGATCTAAGTAAATCACCGGGTTTCAAAGTCTCATCCTTAAGAGATTGAGGTAAATCAAAAGGATTAATTCGCTTATCACTATTGAGAGAAACCTTTAAATAAGATCCCCCAACAACCTCACTAAGAGGTTCATATTCATTTTCAGGATCGATAATTATAACATCAGTCCCCATCATCAAACTTCGCAAAACTTCCAATTTAACACCGTATGATTTACCGGCACCTGATACCGCAAACATCACAGAGTTAGCATTCTCCAAAGAAAACCGATCAAAAATTATCAAACTATCATTGTGTCGATTAAGACCGTAAAGAACCCCTTCATTTGAAGTTAATGTTGAAGAAGTAAAAGGAAAAGTAGACGAAAGAGGTGAAGTATTCATATTTCTTACAACATCAACCTCATCAAAACACATTGGCAAAGTTGAATTAAACGCATGCTCCATCTGAAAATCAGCTCTTTTAGTAAGAACAAGCTTACCACCAAGCAAACTCTCAATCTTCTTACTGATTTGCTCAAGGCTCTTTTCATTATCCGCATAAATCGTAAAATAAAGACCAAATTGAAACAATTTCTCTTCTCCTCGCTGCAATCTAACTCTTAAATCCTCAGCATCCTCAAGCGCAGTCTCAAGCCCCACATCACTAACAACACCCTTCGACTGATTCATATGAACCGAAGCACTCATTTGAGTAACCTTTCGCCTCAAAGTATTCATTATCTTGCTGGACTCCATAGGATAAATATATTGAGAAACATCCAATATAGCCTCCATATTAATCACGGGTGAAAGCCAATTGGTCTCAATAAATCTCGGATAAGAAAAAACATAAAAACTTCTCACAAACAAACCACCCAATCTCAAATATTTAAGGCTCGATTCAAAATATGATGGAGCGATCAAATCCCTAATGGATGCCACTCCTTCACGAAAAATTTTCTCAGCTTCAATAATTTGTTTCTTCTCTTCAGGACTCAATTTAGCCATATGCTCAGGACTTAAATCAAGTGTCCCGGCTAAATCAAATTTATGATTACCCTGAGTCGTCTCATTTTTTTTATTTGAGAAGAAAGAAAGCAAATCCGTAAAACTTCCCTTTTTAGCAGAATCATCCTGTTTCAGTGACCCATTTTTATCCTCACCCGCATTCAACTCTTCACTATTTTTTTGATTATCCTTCTCGGGTAATTTATCACTATTCTCCTCTTTAGATTCAATTTTCTTATTTTTAGCTGCTTTTTTATTAGCTTCTGTCCGCTTTGTAAACCATTTGCGAACGCCTCCCAGAGACTTATCAACAAAATCACCAATCAAATCAGATTTCTTATTAATTGGCTTGCTATTAGCCACTTTAGGGTCAACCTCTTTAATAGATGAAGTTGATTCATCAATCAGTCCATCCCCTTTCACTTGTTTTTTAATATTATCTTTAGGCATTTACCTTTATTTTTGGGTCAATAATTCTCTATATTATAACAAAAAAAGCCTTTTTATACAACAATCCGGCAGCATTTTTCCTCTAGCCTTTTATTTATGCCTATGCTACTATATCGTCGCTCTTAAAAACCGTTATTTGTAAAATAAAATAAGTAAATTATGGCTGAACAATCACAAATTCCCGACACACCAGATACACCGGAAAACAATAATAACGACGTACCTGATCAGAATAAAATAATAGATGAAAAAACTACATTATTCCCTACTAACGTTTCTCCGAGACCGATTACGAAAGAAATGGAAGAAAGTTATCTTGATTATGCGATGAGCGTAATTGTTTCTCGCGCACTACCCGATGTCAGAGATGGCTTAAAACCTGTGCATAGACGTATTTTATTTGCCATGCATGCTTTAGGGCTAAAAAGCAGCGCCAAATTCAGTAAATCAGCACGTACGGTTGGTGAAGTAATAGCAAAATACCATCCACATGGAGATTCAGCGGTTTATGATTCATTGGTTAGAATGGCTCAAGATTTCTCACTCAGACATCCTCTGGTTAGAGGGCAAGGTAACTTTGGTTCAATTGATGGAGATAGAGCCGCTGCAATGCGATACACAGAATCCAAACTTGAAAAAATTACCGATTCCATGTTGGCAGATATAGAGAAAGAAACAGTTACCTGGCAAGACAACTACGACGGCACAATTCAAGAACCAACAGTCCTTCCGTCAAAGATACCTCAATTGCTTCTTAATGGTTCCATGGGTATTGCGGTGGGTATGGCCACAAATATTCCTCCACACAATTTAGGAGAACTTGTTGATGCCGTAATTCACCTTATCGATACTCCCGAAGCCACAATTGAAGATTTAATGGAGTATATTAAAGGCCCCGACTTCCCTACTGCCGGTATTATGTATGATATTGAAGCTATTAAAACCATGTATCTCACGGGAAGAGGTGGAGTAATACTCAGAGCAAAAGCAGCAATAGAAGAGAGAAAAAACGGAAAATTCGCAATCATAGTTAATGAAATCCCCTATCAAGTAAATAAATCCAATCTTGTAAGCAAAATTGCCGATCTTGTTAGAGAGAAAAAAATTGTTGGCATATCTGATCTTAGAGACGAATCAAATAAAGATGGAATTCGCGTAGTTATAGAGCTCAAGAAGGACTCCTATCCCAAAAAAATCCTCAATCAGCTATTTAAGCTGACTCAAATGCAAACCACTTTTAACATGAACCTAATTGCGCTTGTTGATGGGATTCAACCAAGGCTACTCAATCTCAAACAGGTTCTTGAATATTTCATCAAACATAGAATAGACGTAATTACTCGTAAAACAGAATTTGAACTAAGAAAAGCCAAAGCCAGAGCTCATATTTTAGAAGGATTAAAAATTGCTCTGGATAATATTGATGCCGTAATTGATACAATTCGCAAATCAGCAACAAAAGAAGAGGCAAATAAAGCATTAATGAAGAAATTTGGCCTCAGTCAATTACAGACGGAAGCCATTCTCGAAATGAGACTGCAATCGCTTGCCGGGCTGGAACGCCAAAAAGTCGAAGATGAATTAAAAGAAAAAATCGCACTTATTGCCGAATTAGAAAGTATTTTGGCAGATCCACAAAAAATACTGAATATTATCAAAGACGAACTGATAGAAAGCAAAGAAAAATTTGATAATCCAAGGCTCACAAAAATCATCAAAAACGCAGTTAACAAGATCTCAACAACAGATATGGTACCTGACGATAGAATGATCGTCTGCCTGACAAAAGCTAATTACATTAAAAGAGTCAGCCCCACCGTTTTCAAAATTCAACATAGGGGAGGTAAAGGAATTATCGGAGCGACAACCAAAAATGAAGATGAAATCAAAGAAATAATTGACGCCAACAATCTGGATGAAATGATGTATTTCACAAGTAAAGGGCGCGTATTTAAACTACCGGTATATGAAATTCCTCAAGGTTCCAGAACCGGCAAAGGTGTTGCCATTGTTAATTTGCTTAATTTAAGCGAAGGAGAGCGAGTATCATCAATGTTCAAAGCTCCTAAAAAAGGAGATGAAACCGGATTCTTGTTTATGGCAACCGAAGGAGGTACCGTTAAAAAAACATCATTGAAAGATTTTGAAAACGTAAGAAAAAACGGCTTAATTGCAATTAAACTTAGAGAAAATGACTCTCTTGAGTGGGTAAAAGCCAGTCATGATGGTGATCATGTAGTATTGGTAAGTCTTAACGGCCAAAGCATAAGATTTGAAGAAAAAGACATCAGACCTCTAGGGCGAGCAAGCCAAGGAGTACGAGGAATGAAACTTAAAAAAGACGATAAATTAGTAGACATGAGTATGCTCACCGGTCCCGAAAAAGATAAAAATCATCTACTTGTCGTCTGCGAAAATGGTCTGGGAAAAAGAACAAGCTTCAAAGATTATCGAATACAAAACAGAGGTGGTTCAGGCATAAAAACCTGCAATGTAACAGCAAAAACCGGTAAAATTGTCGGAGTATTAATTTTCCATGAAGACAATAAAAACGATTTATTGATTCTCTCAAAAAATGGTCAAGCAATACGCCTAAATCCCGAAAAAATCCCACCAAGAGGAAGAGCAACTCAAGGAGTATATATAATGAGGCTAAAAAGTGACGACAAAGTCGCATCAATCTCCTTCATTGAATATACTACCGGAGAAGAAATCACAGAAGAGAAAAAAGACGAACCAAAGCTTTTGTAAACTTAACCTTGCTATTATACAATCTTTCTACTATTTTTGTAGGGCTATAAATTGATTATAAATCCAAGAACATGAAACAGAATATCCACCCCCAATATCACAAGGACTCAAAGATCAAATGCGTCTGCGGCGCAACATTCGCAGTAGGTTCAACAAAAGGAGATATCGCTTCAGAAATCTGCAGCGCTTGCCATCCTTTCTACACAGGCAAACAAAAACTTGTAGATACGGCCGGAAGAGTTGATAAATTCCGAGCAAAAATGAAAAAAGCTGAAGAATTAGCTGCTCAAAACAAGGACAAAAAAAAGAAGAGCAAGAAAAAGAAAATTGAAATTGAATACGTAGGAGACGAAGATAATAAAGAAACCAAGAAAAAGGACAGCTTTAAGAAAAAAGAAGAGAAAGTTGAAGCAAATATTATAGAAGAACCAAAAGAAGAAATCACAGAAAAACAAACCGAACAATCATCCACAGAAACGACAGAAGAGCAAAAAAATGAAAGTGAAGAGCCAACAGAAGACAAATAGCGATAATAAGGATAGAAAAATCTATCCTTTTTTTAGTCTTTTGTAATCATTAAAAAATCATGCCAGGAAGTAGCTTTGGAAATCTGTTTCGGATAACAACATTCGGTGAATCACACGGCAAAGCGATAGGCGTTATTATTGATGGCTGCCCGCCAAATTACAATATTGACAGCAAAAAACTCCAGGAAGAAATGGATAGGAGAAGACCCGGTGCCAGCAAAGTTACCACTCAAAGAAAAGAAGAAGATAAAATTGAAATCCTTTCAGGGATATTTGAGAATAAAACTCTCGGAACACCAATATCGATACTTATTCACAACCGCGATAATCGCCCGGACGACTACGACGAAATCAAGAATAAATTCAGACCATCTCACGCAGATTACACTTATTTCAAAAAGTATGGTTTCTTTGATTATAGAGGAGGAGGACGCAGCAGCGCCCGCGAAACAGCCTCAAGAGTAGCAGCAGGTGCCATCGCAAAGCAAATACTTAAAACCAAAGACATAGAAATAATAGGCTACACAAAACAAATCTACGATATTTTTGCCCGCATCAAAGACCCATCAAAAATCACACTCAAAGACGTCGAAAAAAACATCGTCCGATGCCCCGACCCCGATGCAGCCAAAGACATGGAAGAGTTAATACTAAACACAAAAGAAGAAGGAGACTCACTTGGCGGCATTGTTGAATGCGTCATCAAAAATGTACCAACAGGTTTAGGTGAGCCGGTTTTTGATAAATTGGAAGCTGAACTTGCCAAATCCATGCTCTCAATTCCCGCAGTCAAAGGATTTGAAATCGGTTCAGGATTTTCAGCGGTTTATAAAAAAGGATCAGAACACAATGATATTTTTATCAAAGATAACGAGCAAATCAAAACCACATCAAATAACTCCGGAGGTGTTCAAGGAGGAATAAGTAACGGCATGGATATTATCTTCAGAGTAGCATTCAAACCTACAGCAACAATCAATAAAGAACAGAAAACAGTTAATACTAAAGGAGAAGAAACCAGCATCCATCCCAAAGGCAGACATGATCCCTGCGTTGTACCACGAGCCGTCCCCATCGTTGAAGCCATGAGTGCATTGGTAATTATAGACAATATCCTGATGCAGGAAACGAAAAAAATTAGCTAATGAGTTATAAATTCACAATTAAAAAAAAATCTTCAGAATGTTTTGCAAGAACAGGTCTTTTAAGTCTGCCTCACGGAAAAATCCAAACCCCTGTTTTTATGCCCTGTGGCACAAAAGCCACCGTCAAAACTCTATCCCCTGCTGATTTAGATACTCTTGGCATCGAAATAGCGCTAGCTAACACCTATCATCTCCATTTGAGACCGGGCGAAAATCTGATTTCCAAGATGGGAGGTCTGAATCAATGGATGAATTATCAAAAGCCATTACTTACCGATTCCGGCGGTTTTCAGGTTTTTTCACTCGGCAAAATGAATAAAATTAATGATGAAGGAGTAACATTCAGATCCCATTTGGATGGCAAATTGATCAACCTAACTCCTGAAAAAGCAATAACTGTTCAAACAAAGCTTGGAGCCGATATTATAATGGCCTTCGATGAATGCGCCCCGGCCGATTGTGATTATCAATACGCTGTTAAAGCAATGAAACGCACGCACGCTTGGCTTAAAAAATGTGTTGCTCAAAATAAAAAGCTGGCAACCTCCAGAAAACACGAGCAATATCTTTTCCCAATCATTCAAGGAACAATACACGAAGATTTAAGATTGGAATCGCTGGAATTTTGCGCCAAATACGCAAATCACGGCATAGCCATAGGCGGATTAAGTGTCGGAGAAAGCAAAAAAGATATGTATCACATCCTAGACATCCTAGCCCCAAATCTCCCACCGAAAATCCCCCATTACCTGATGGGTGTTGGCACACCCGAGGACATAATAAACGGAGTGGAAAGAGGGATTGATATGTTCGACTGCGTATTACCAACACGACTGGCAAGACACGGAGCTTTTTGGAATGAAACAGGTCGCCATAATATCAAAGTGGAAAAAAATAAAGATTCAAACACACCTCTACAAAAGGATTGCAAATGCGCAGCCTGCAAAAACTTCACAAAAAGTTACCTAAGACATCTGTTTGTAGAGAAGGAAATTTTAGCTCTAAGGCTGCTAACAATTCATAATCTCCATTTTTTACTGGAATTAACACGCAATATAAGACAAAGTATCACCGAGGACACTTTTAAAAAATTCAAGAAAAACTTCTTCACCAAATATAAAATTGAAAAAAATCACTAATTTCATTTTTGAATTACTCAATTTAAAACGCTTCAAACACTGCGGCAGCAAATTCGCAGGCGTCAAAAATCCCTATTCATTATCGGATCATTCACTTGTCTCAAGCCAAATAGCGCTTATTTTAGGGGAGTTAGAAGGCGCAAACGCCGAAAAATGCGCTTTAATGTGCATCATCCATGATAATCCCGAAATAAGAATTCTTGATCATCACGCCATCGCTCAAAAATATTTGATCAACCGCAATGAATCGGAAAAAAACGCATTTTACGACCAAATCAAGAACCTCCCCCAAACACTTCAACTCAAATACCAACAATTATTCGAAGAATTCAATGCTCAAAAAACAATAGAGTCTAAAATAGCCAGAGACGCCGACTTGCTCGAAGCCGCCTTCCAAGCCAAAGAATACTTTGACATCGGTTATAAGTCCTGCAAAAATTGGATTGATAATTCAAAAAAGCTCTTAAAAACCAAATCCGCCAAAGCCCTAATAAAAGAGCTTGAAAAAACCGATCATTCGGATTGGTGGCAAAAAATAAATATTTCGAAAAATACAAAAAATGAGAAATATCGAAAAACAAATTGAAAAAAAATACGCAAAAAGGGATAAGAAATTAAGGAAAAAAATGACTGTTAGCGGGAAAAATGTTTTTAAATTGGTCAAATTAATTACAAAAAAACACAAATGATCACCTATGTAAAAGGGAAAGTAATGAGCCTCAGTCAAAAAAACACCATCATTCAAATTGGCGGCATTGGCTACTCAATCAATATTAATGAGAATCTTTGCAGTAAACTGAAAAAAGACTCGGAAGCCGAACTTTTCACATATATGGCATTACGAGAAAATGATGTCAGCCTTTATGGATTTGAAACGGAAAAAGATCTGGAACTATTTAAATTGCTAATTAGTGTTAAAGGAGTTGGCCCCAAATCGGCCTGTGAAATGCTAAATAGCCCCTGTGATCAAATAAAGTCCGCTATCGCCATGCAAGACGATGCCCTCCTCTCAAAAGTACCCGGCATTGGGAAAAAAACATCTCAACGTATAATCATCGAATTACAAAATAAAATTACCGATTACGATATTGATTTAACTAGAAAACATCAATCGATCACACCGGAATTAGACGACGCCATCCAAGCTCTCATAAATCTCGGCTATCAAAAACATCAAATCAGCAAACAATTATCGGCCCTACCGAAAGAATTAATAAAAGCTGAAGACATTATTAAATATTTTCTAAGCAGCGCAAAATAATGAAGGGCTATTTGATAACCGATCCGGCAAACGTTCTCTATCTTACAGGCTTTAAATCCTCCAATACTTTTTTATTAAAAACAGAGAAAAAAAATTATTTATTTACCGACAACAGATACATTGACGAAGCAAGAAAACTGGAAAC
>JAHJTR010000053.1 GCA_018829865.1 Patescibacteria group bacterium
AAAGTCATAGCAGAAATCCTCTCTCCAAAAGCCAAAATCATATTTTTAGCATCATCAAGCAGATTTTCAAAAGTATCTCGAGCCACTGTTTGAGCAAGCATCAAAATACTATATATAAAATTCTGAATCTCTTCTATTCCATCTATACAATACTTATTCATTACTAATATAGCAGCAGCATATCCCTCAAGATTACGATCAATCACCCCACATATAGGATCCCTTAGCGTAGACATTAAATCCTCAAGTTTTTCCGGATGAGAAATACCATTCTTTTTAAAATCCTCAAACAATAACCTCACCCCATTAATCAAATCCAAAGAAATCTGAGTCACATTTTCAAAAGCAGAAACAACCACAGCTACTTTATCATTTTCACCAATAGCAGTCTCCGCAATAGGCCGCACTTCATTATTAACCTTAGACATACTAGCCCCGCCAATCTTTAGAGTAATAGTAGTAGGCCTATCATAGTCAGAACTTTTATTAGCCTCACTTTCATTAACTGTAAGCCCATTTTCAGATTCAAAATCTCCACTTCCCAGCCCTTCACCAGATTCTCTGTGATAAATTTCTTCAGAATTGTGCATAATATTTTTTATTAAATAATGATTTATATTTTTGTGAAGTAAGCAATCTCCACCCACAAAAAACGCTCATTCCAAGTAATTGAAGGGACACAAGACCAAATGATCTCCCCTTCAAACTACTTTTTATAACGTTTCATAAGTTCATCAAGCGTCTCAGCAGATCGCTCATAATCACCCAAATCAAGCTTTTTAACCCATTCATCAATCTGACCTGTTTCGCCTTCAATCTCCAAATAAGCCGGAACCCCCTCAAACTCATCAATCACAAATTTCAAATCCTCAAATTCATATTCCGTCCGAGTCTTCACATAATTCTTCCGCACTCCATACCCCAAACTCTCCAAAATAATTCTAGCCTCATCAAAATCAGAAACCTCAATCTCATGCTCATCAAGCACCTTACAACCATTTTCCTCTCGCCGATTTTTCTTATATACAAGCTCAACCTTTTGATCCCCAATTTTCCTAAGCCGCAAAAGCTCATTCTTAGCCCGAATATCCCCATCAGCCGTATCATAATAATAAACATCAAGCTCACCACTAAACAACAATTTAGCCCCAGCAGCTTCAAGTTTCGCTATCAACTGATCTTTATCAATCCCCAATATTTTAACTTCACATTCAGTCATTTAAGTTTTTTTAGTAATCAGATTGCTATCCCGCTCCCAGCCAAACACCGCATCATACAGTAGGCTTAAAACCAAGTAACCAACCCAAAATTATTCACCCCTATAACTTACACAACTTGTAGGGGTTTCGTAAAGTACTATTTCATACAAACGCACTTTACTAGGCACATCTTTTTTCCCCTCCTCAGGATTCTGTAAATACTTCTTAATCTCATCATCCAAATTAGGATTATCAATCTCCTTCTTCAAAAGAGACTGCAAATCCTTAAGCTGATCCCAAATCCAAATAGTCATCAGCTCAGCGGATGGATTTGGCAAAATATCATTAATCACTTGATGATCCAGCTTATCAAGCACCATATCCTTCACAACTTTCTTCAAAATAGCAAAATCAATCACAAGACCATTCTCTTGCACATCACCCTCCACAGTAACCCGAAGCTTATAAGTATGCCCATGCATACGCTCACAAGCCCCATGATATCGGGTCAAAAAGTGCGCCGCATCAAATGTAAATTCTTTAGTTACTTTCATTACAACATTTGATCAATAACTTTCTGCATTTCCGCAAGAGGCAAAGCCCCCGGAATCACCTGATATTCACCTGTTTTATTATTCATAATAATATTCCCAGGAGTTCCGTTAATATTGGCATCAATAGCCTCCTGTTTCTGACCGGCAACTTTAGCATCAAATTTATCACTAACAAGCATAGCTTCAAATCTAGCAGTATCAAGACCAAGCTCATGTGCAATTGCGACTAAATCCTCTTTGGTATCAGATTTATACTCATTTCCATAAAGCGCATCAGAGTAAGCCCAAAAAATTTCATTACCACCAAGCTCACCGGCAACTTCAGCCGCTTTAGCCTCAAGGGTAGCCAATGGATCATGCATATCTAAAGGAAAATGCCTATAAACCCAATTAACCTTACCTTCATTTTTTTCTATCAATTCTTTGGCAGTCGCATGAAAACGCGCACAATAAGAACATTCATAATCAGAATACTCAATCAAAGTAATCACAGCATCTTTCTCTCCTCTAATATGATCCCCGGACTGTAAAGCCTTAATCTTTATTTCCTGCGGCTGCTCCGGTTGAGTTGGCTCCTCCATCTTCTTCACATATTTATCAATTCCATCCTGAATTTGCTCAGCCAAAAAATCTCCCTGTAAAAGGTTAGATTGAAGGAGTTTACCCCCAATAGACGGAAATTGCATACCGATTGCGGTAATTGACGTTAATAGAGCCACAATCGATAAAGAGATAGCTAATTTACCACCTTTTAAGCAGCTTTTGTTTGTATTATCGCTATGGATTTTTTCTTGAGACATAATAATTAAAGTTAAATATATTAGTGAGCATTCTAGCTAAAAGTGCTCATTTTGGCAATAAAATTCAAATATCACATAATATTTCTTAGTAGCATAAAACAAATATTCGATATTAAAAAATAATTCGTTTATTTTCTCTCAAATTCACCAAATACACTAACCTGTTCTCTTAAACGAGGAAATTCTTCTTGTTCTGATCCCCAATGAACATGCCTTATCTCTTCATCGGTTAAAGATATTGATTGTTTAAGTAAAGAAACAGGATATTCTGCCCAATTTTTAACAAGCTTCAAACAACGCCAATCAATTAGCTCAACACTCTGATCATCTAAATATCTTACAACAAAACCTGAAAAAATTACCTGTGCCCAACGATCATCAATTTTTACAAGATCTAATAAATTAGGGCAAATTGGTAACTGTAATGACTCCATACTTTCAAATGAAGGAG
>JAHJTR010000054.1 GCA_018829865.1 Patescibacteria group bacterium
AAATTAACATATTCCTTTTCTTTTGCAATGGAAGTTATATAACTTCCATTGCCCCAATATTTATTTTTCTATATCTTGTACACACGCATTATTTAAGACACAAGATATAGTGCCAAAAGCGTTACACATGCACTATTGACCCTTTTTAAAAATCTCTCTAATTTCAATTACTTAAAAATAAAAAAATATGAAAAAAGTTATCAAAAGAGACAATCAAATCGCCGAATTTGACCCCAAAAAAATAACTCAAGCGATTTGGAAAGCAGCCGAAAGTGTTGGAGGAGAAGATACACACGCTTCAGATGAAATCGCCAATAGAGTTATAGAATTATTAGATGTTTTATTTAAAGGAGAAAACTACCCTACTGTCGAACAAATTCAAGATTTAGTAGAGAAAATTTTAATTGAAAGCGGACATGCCAAAACAGCTAAAGCCTATATTTTATATCGCCAAAAACGCAAAGAACTCAGAGAAAAACAGAAAAAAATTATCGGAACAACCACCAACCTAAATCTTTCATTAAACGCTTTAACCACATTAGCTAAAAGATATTTGGAAAAAGATCATAAAGGCAAAGTTATAGAGAAACCGGAACAAATGTTCAGAAGAATTGCCAAAAATATTGCTGAAGCCGACTTGAATTACGATGGAGAAAATTTAGAACGCACAGAAGAAAAATTTTATGAAATGATTTCACACTTGGATTTCTTACCAAATTCACCAACACTCATGAACGCCGGCACCGACATCCAACAATTATCCGCCTGTTTTGTTTTGCCGGTTGAGGATAGCATGGAGGGAATATTCACAACGCTGAAAAATGCAGCACTCATTCATAAAAGCGGTGGAGGAACGGGTTTCTCTTTCTCAAGATTAAGACCAAAGAACGATTTGGTTAAATCAACCACCGGAATCTCATCAGGGCCGGTATCATTTATGAAAGTGTTTGACGCTGCAACCGAAGCCATCAAACAAGGTGGCCGTCGCCGTGGTGCCAATATGGGAATACTCCGCATCGACCATCCGGATGTTTTAGACTTCATCACTATGAAATCCGACATGGTAACACTAACCAACTTCAATATTTCAGTCGCCTTCACAGACAAATTTATGCAAGCCCTCGAAAGCGACACTGATTACGAATTATTAAACCCAAGAAGCGGAGAACCTATCAAAACGCTACCTGCACGCCACGTATTTGACCTTATATTAGACATGGCCTGGAAAAACGGCGACCCGGGATTAATCTTCATAGACACAATCAACTCAAAAAATCCCGTCAAGCATATTGGCCTAATAGAAAGCACCAATCCCTGCGGAGAGCAACCTCTTCTCCCCTATGAATCATGTAATTTAGGTTCAATCAATTTAAATAATTTTATCGACGCAGAAACTCGCCAAGTTAATTGGGAAAGACTCAGAGAAATAATTCACACAGCGGTTCACTTTTTGGATAATGTAATAGACATGAATAATTACCCCATCCCCGAAATCGCCGAAATGAGCAAAGGAACACGCAAAATAGGACTTGGAGTTATGGGATTTGGTGATCTGTTATATCAATTAAAAATCCCTTACAACTCAGAAGAAGGTCTGCAAATGGGAGAAAGAATTATGAAATTCATCAATGACGAAGCCCGCAATAAATCTGTAGACCTAGCCAGAACCAGAGGAACTTTCCCTTATTATGAAGGTTCTGATCACGAAAAAAATGGCATGCGCATGAGAAATGCTTGTGTTACAACAGTTGCTCCCACAGGTTCAATCGGTATGATTGCCGAAGCATCCGGAGGCATCGAGCCAAATTTCGCCATCAGTTTCATTAAATATGTAATGGATGATACTGAACTGGTTTACGTCAATAAATATTTTGAGCAGGAGGCAAAAAAACGAGGATTTCATTCCGACGACTTAATGAGAGAAATCGCTACTGTCGGCTCAATTCAAGAAATTGACGAAATCCCCGAGGACATTAAAAGAATATTTGTCACAGCTCAAGATATTCAGCCGGAATGGCATATCAGAATGCAAGCAGCCTTTCAAAGACACACGGATTCCGCCATCTCTAAAACAATTAACTTCCCAAATAGCTCAACGACAAGAGAGATTGAAAAAGCCTACAAAATGGCTTATCAGCTAGGATGTAAAGGAATCACAGTTTATCGCGACGGATCCAGAGATTGCCAAGTACTAAATATCGGAGAAGTAAAAGGTAAAAAAGAGGAAACTCACAATAATAATCGCCAACATCAAGAAATAATCAAAAAATCAAAGGCGCAAATAAGTGGAGAAGGACTTTGCCCTGAATGTGAAGGTAAACTTGTAATGACCGAAGGATGTATGTCATGCCCCATGTGCAGCTTCTCCGCCTGCTCTGTAGCTTAATCAAAAATGGCAATGAACGAATATCTACAATCAAATACGCCTGCTCAAAGAACCGCTGAGCAGGCAATAGTTCAGGGGCTGATAACAAAGGATGATATCAAAAAATATGATTCATTAAAAAATAATCCCTCCCCGGCTGCTCAAAGAGAGTATAAGGCAGGAGTAAACGATACAATTGCTAAGGCCGAAAGAATTTATGATAATTACGTCGAAGCCCTCAAGAAATCCCCTTTTGATCCTAATATTCATGAAGGATTTATTACAGGATTTTTAAAAACTCCTACCATAAACGAAAAAAACGAAGAACTTAATAAATTAAAAGAGTATATAACTGAGGAGGAAAAATTCGTAAAAGCATTGCAAGGCGCCGAAAAAGAAGTAAAAACAATTTACGATCAATACTGCCAAAAGCATTACGGAAAAATACATCGAAATCAAATCAAAGAAGCGGCCCAAAAAATCTGCAGCACCAAAGCCCGAATAAACTCCTGCCTCAAGCAACGCACACTCACACCTAATGACGCCAAATCCCTTTTGAATGAATGGCAAAACTATCCACCTGACAAAATCGGAGATTTTATTAAACTTACTGAAAGCAAAATCTTTAAGGCAGAAAGAACAACCAAAGATTATCAAAAAGATCTTACAAAATTCAGCAAATTAATAAAACTCACAATCCCTGATACAGCCGCAGTCAAACCCATAGAAACCGATTTCTGGATGTTTTTTTTACAAGATTCACAGTCGCAAAAAGAAAGGGAGCAAAAATTATCCGATCTAAAAAAATTCATCAAAGCCGAAGAAAAAACCCTCAAAATTGTCAACGGCTTAAGCCCGATAGAAAAAAAAGAGTATTCAAAGCGATACAAAGACTATCAAAGCAAATTAAGCAAAGAACAAATACTCTCAGCCATAACTAAAGAATCAGGAGAAATAGCAAGCAAGTTTTTTAGATTTTTCAAAGACAATCCCGAAACATTCTCAAAAAAAGCCCAAACACATTTATGCCGTGAATTCGCTAAACTTGGCAGCTTTAATGACCAAAGACAGCACATCCAAAAATCAAAAAAGGAATTTGCGGAAATCAAAAAAATCACCCTGCAATTCTCAAAATTACCAAAAGAAATCCAACAAAAACACAAAAAACATCTCCAAAACCTCATCACATCAAAAGAACGACAAAAATATCTCGAACTACTATCAACCGAAGACCCCGACCAACATCAAAAAGAAATTTTCGAAGATCAAATCCTTTCCATCAAAGAAAAAAACCACATTCTCAAAAACTACGAAGCCGCTAATCCAAGTGAGCGCAAAATAATTTATCAAAGTTATCAAGCTCTCAAATTAAAAACACTTCAAGCCATCGAAAAATTCAGCGAATTACCAAAAGAAGTCGCTACTCCTTCAACAAAATCACAATTCAAAATAAGCTCACTTGAAAGAAAACTCGAAATCATCGCCAAACTTTCGCAAGCTGACAATAAAACCATTGAGCAGCAACCAAACGCTAATTCCTCCTCTATCACTATCATGGATAAATTCGACATGACCACAGCAGCTATAATCGACGAAAGCCGTGAAACCGTGCAAGCCTTAACTCTCCTTACAATCGCCTATCACACAGCACACGCCCATGAACTAAGAGACAAAGGCAACGGTATATCCGCAGAGGAACGCGCTGCACAAAAAGCCGAGACGAAAAAAGAAGAACAAATTCAGAGAAGCACTATTCAAAATTCAATTGAAGATGATAGCAAACAAGCGCAGGTCATTAATTTTAATCAAGCCGGGGAAAAGTACGAAACAGAAAAAATCGAAAGAGTCAGAATGGACATCAATGAATTCGGAAAAGAAGGCCAACGCATTCGTGACCTGCACACCGAATTTTTAAGAGAGGATAAAAACGGCAGCAGTCCACTTTATAAAGACCGCGCTGATTGGACATTACTTAATAATGATAATAAAGTAATCAATTTTGAAACCGCCCGCCAAACAAAAAAAATCAACGATACAAAATTTGAAGAGGAAATTCTGAACAAAACAAAAAAACGCCTAAAAATCAAAGACACTCTAGCCGACGACAAAATCGAAGAATCAATCGGCGACCAAATGGAAAAACGCGGATTCAACGACGACGAATCATGCGCAAGATTAAGAAAAAACGCTGCCTAAAGCCCTCAAGTAAAACTTCCAAAAAAACAAAAACTATCATAAAATAAACTCAATAAATAACCCCTAAATATATGACTAAAGTATCGGTAAAAGATAATTGCATCGGCTGCGGGCTCTGCGCTCAAATAGCGGCAAACACCTTTGCAATGAAAGACGATGGTAAATCTCATGTAATAAATCAAGAAGGCGATCCACTTGATACCATTAAAGAAGCCGAAGCGGCCTGCCCGGTTCAAGCGATTGTTGTTGATGAAAGTGCATAAAATTATTACAAATTAAAAATAAAAAACCATGAGTGACGAATTCAGTTATTACAATCCGGAATTCAAAATCGATGACCCCGAAAAATACGTCATCACCTGGGTGCAAACCACCCCGATGGAAGGCGTTGATCTTATCAAGACATTCGAGCAAATCGCCGCCGAGTCATCTATCGGCACTTGGACCAAAATTTGCACAATGAATGAAGAGATCGCCACCAAGCTCAAACCTGCCGTTTACGATGTTGACGAAAATAATCGTACCGCCAAAATCGCCTACCCTATCGAACTTTTCGAAAAAAATAATATGGCAGGAATCATGTCATCAATTTGCGGCAATATTTTTGGTATGGAGGTTTTAAAAGAGCTACGAGTCATGGATATCCGCTTCCCCAAGTCAATTGTTGAATCTTACCCGGGGCCGGCTTTTGGTATTGAAGGAGTTAGAAAATTTTTCGGAGTAAAAGACCGCCCACTCACAGGAACCATCATCAAGCCAAAAGTAGGCTTAACCGCCAAACAACACGCGGAAGTCGGCTACCAAGCATGGACGGGAGAAGATGGCCTGGGACTCGACATAGTTAAAGACGACGAAAACCTAACCAGCCTGGAATTCAACACCTTCGACGAAAGAGTTGAGCTCACAGTAGCAATGCAGAGAAAAGTGGAAAAAGAAAGCGGAGAAAAAAAAGGTTATCTGTGCAACATCACACATTCCGATTACAACGAAATGATGCGCCGTTCAAAATTACTCGAAGAAGTAAACGGCAAAGGCGAATACATCATGCTTGACGTTGTGACCCTGGGATTCAGCGCAGTACACAGCTACAGATTAGCCAACACCGGAATGATGATTCACGCACACCGAGCCATGCACGCAGCAATGACCCGCACCCCGGGATTCAGTATTTCCATGCTAGTTTTAGCAAAAGTTTATAGATTGTTAGGAGTTGACCAACTACATATAGGCACAGCCGGAGTCGGCAAAATGGAAAGCAGCGAAGCCGAAACAGTAGAAATAGGCAACAACATCCAAATGGACGAAACCCCAGAAAATCCCGCTCAGTTTAGCCTTGGTCAAAAATGGTGGGGCATGAAACCGGTTGTTTCAATCGCCTCCGGAGGCCTCGGCCCACACAGAGTACCTGAAGCGGTAGAGCGAATGGGCAAAGACACCGTAATGCAAGCCGGAGGAGGAGTACACGGCCACCCCCGCGGCACAGCAGCAGGAGCAACATCATTAAGACAAGCAGTAGATTGCGCAATGGAAGGCGCCGACCTGATTGAATACGGCAAAACCCACAAACAATTAGGAGAAGCCCTGGAAAAGTGGAAACCAAAAAGCCGAGTCATTACTTATGACGAAGAGGCTAATAAACAGGTTACATAGGGCGCACTGAAAAACGCGTATCGCGGCGTTGGCTTCACCATGTCGTCACTTAACCACTCTGCAGCTTTCGAATCATCCTGCGGATGCTTCTTCAGCTTTCGAGTGTCGCTCCTCTCCCCACAAAATACGTTCGCTTCGCTCTCT
>JAHJTR010000055.1 GCA_018829865.1 Patescibacteria group bacterium
ATAAATACTCGCAACCTTTTTAATCGACTGCAAAGTTTTCACAAACTCACTCTCCCATCCCGTCGGCTTATCATTAATCACCAGATTCACTAAAAATTTATCCTCATGTATCGATTTACGCACAAAAACAGATCGCAGAATGCCCTTATTTTTATTAAAGATAAAACGCGGTATCCCTCTCACTTTAAAAAATTCATAAATCTTTTTAACAATAGTAATGGTTTCAGCATCCTGCAAAAAACATTCCTCAACATTAAAAACATCATATTTCATCCCCGTAGGATGAAACCCCAGCACAAAATCCTCATTTTTATTATCCCCAAAACTAAACTCCATCTTATTTCTATAATAAAATTCGTCCTTGCACTTAATCATCGGTCTCACTATAGAGCCATCAAGCCCTCCAAGATGTTCAATCGTTTCTCTCACAATCAGCTCCTTAAATTCAAGCTGCTTTTCATAAGTTAAATTCTGCCATGTACATCCTCCACAAATATCAAAATGCTTACATTTCGCCTCAATTCTCAAATCAGACGGCTTCAAAATCTCCGAAGTTTCAGCCTCGGCATAATTCTTTCGAATCCTTTTCAGCCGCACATTCACCTTATCCCCGGGAATCGTCCCTCTCACAAAAACCGTAAAATCGCCATCATCAGTCTTAATTTTTCCCACACCCTGGCCACCGTAAGCCAATTTTTTTATCTCAATCTCATAAAGATCTTTTTTATTAAACTGCATATTTTTGCTAATCAAGCTATTTTAAGTTATAAAAATTAATGTGCACCGCATTATAATGTTAAGCCGCAAATACATGTATATCAGAATAATCGCCGTCGGCAAAACAAAAGATCAATATTTAAAGGAGGGGATAGGCGAATATTTAAAAAGAATCACAGCATTTGCCAAGATAGAATTAGTAATAGTGGAGGAGCATAAAACAACCAAAAATGTACTACCCGCAGCGGCAAAAGAGGCGGAAGCGCAGCAAATAATCAAGCAACTCAAAGACGACGAATTCACAGTAGCCCTCGATGAGCACGGAGAGCAGCCGGATTCCGAGGTATTTGCACAAATAATTGATTCAGCAAAAGCAACTGGCAAACTCACATTTATCATAGGAGGACATTTCGGCCTACATCAATCAATATTCGACAAAGCGAACAAAAAAATTGCTCTCTCAAAACTCACATTCACCCATCAAATGGTACGGCTGATCTTACTTGAGCAAATATATCGCGGGTTTTGCATAACTACGGGCAAAAAGTATCATTATTAACCTGAATGGCCATTGCTAACCCAAGCCAAAATGTTGGGGCAGGGCTACACTAAAGTTGGAGCGGAGTTGCACTCCGCTCCGAAACGTTAACCCAAACCAAAATGTTGGAGCAGGGCTACAGCCCTGCTCCTTCCTACCCCTACCGTTGGAGCAGGATTGCATCCCAAAATGTTGGAGCAGGATTGCATCCTGCTCCTTCCACCCCCAAAACGCCCCTTCCTCCTTCTAAAAACCCCCAAACCATGCTATAATGAACCAATAAACATAAAAAATAAACATATGAGAGTACACTTTATCGGCGCAAATAGCGGCAACGTTACCGGATCCAGATATCTGATTGAAGTAAACGGCAAAAAACTCCTACTCGACTGCGGGATCTATCACGGGAAAAGAAAAGAAACCTACGAAAAGAACAAAAACATCCCTTTCGATCCAAAAGACATCGACTATTTGATCCTTACGCATGCGCATATCGATCACAGCGGAAACATCCCGAATCTTGTACACAACGGTTTTAGAGGTAAAATTTTCAGCACTTTCGCAACGCGCGATCTCTGTTATCACATGCTTCGAGATAGCGCCTATATTCAGGAACGTGAAATCGAATATGTAAACAAAAAGCGCGCCAAAAACGATCAAAACCCCTTTGAGCCGCTTTACACGCTGGAAGATGCCGAGCAAAGTCTGCTTTTTTTCATGTCGATTAATTATGACACACCATTTGAAATCGCTCCGGGAATTACCATGACTTTCAGGGATGCCGGTCACATTTTAGGCTCCGCGACTCTCACTCTTGATATTGAAGAAGATGGAGTTAAAAAAACGCTCGCCTACACAGGTGACCTCGGTCGCAAAGGTTTGCCGATCCTCAAGGATCCGGTTCAAATCGAAAAGGCCGACTTTTTAATAACTGAAAGCACTTACGGTGATCGTTTCCACGAATCGATTTATAACACCGAGCCCGAGCTCGAAAAAGTGGTGAAAGACGTTTGCGCCAAAGGTGGCAAGTTGATTATCCCCGCTTTCTCACTTGAAAGAACGCAGGAAGTAATTTATTTCTTACATGTTTTATGGAATTCCAACAAAGTACCTAAAATCCCGATTTTTGTAGACAGTCCGCTCGCCGGCAACGTAACCGAGGTTTTTAAGCAGCACCCTGAGTGTTTCGATAATGATACTCGCGAGGAATTTATCAATAATGCGGTTAATCCGTTCGGATTCAATGATCTTAAATATACAAAGAGCGTTGAGGAGTCAAAAGCGCTCAACACTTTTAAGGGGCCTTGTGTAATAATATCGGCCGCCGGAATGTGTGAGCACGGTCGCATCCTCCATCATCTAAAAAATAATGTTGAGGATCACAAAAACACAATTCTGGTTGTCGGCTACATGGCCAAGGATACTTTAGGTCGCAAAATAGTAGAGAAGCAGGAGGTCATAAAAATCTTCGGTGAACCCTATCGTTTAAAAGCCGACGTTAAAGTAATGGACAATTTCTCCGGCCACGCAGACAAAGCCGATCTGTTAGATTTTATCGACCACATCAAAGACTTAAAAAAAATCTACCTCGTACACGGCGAGCTGGAGCAGCAAGAGCCTTTCAAAGAAGCCCTGAACGCCAACGGTAAAGAAGATGTTAGTATCCCCGAATTTGGGGATGTTGTTGAGCTCTAAGGAGGAGATAATTACAAAAAATATGAGGCATTCATTAATAGTCATTACTTTTATGTTGATAATTCGCCGAATTTTAATATAATGATCACGCGTACAATCACAAAATGCGCGCGGGTATAGTATAGTGGCTATTATGTCGGCCTTCCAAGCCGAAGACACGAGTTCGATCCTCGTTACCCGCTCCAATGCGATGAAGAAGGAGCAAAGCGACTGATTGAATCGGATTGGGCGGCTCAATTAAACACGCTGTGAAGAAGGAGCAAAGCGACTGACTGAATAATAAAGATCACACGAAAGACAAAATGCTTTATTTATATATGGCATTTATAATCAATACCGGCATATCTTTGCTAAAAAAATTTGCACAAAAAATAATATATCTATAATATCCTCATCCGGTTAATCAAAAATAGCTAACCCATCATAAGGTTGGCAAAATAAGTATTGCAGACATTCATCATTTGTTTAAGTCCTCAAATTATGAAAATAACGCTGGATAAAATCGCATCGGTTACCAAGAATGCTTTATTGCCGCGTGAAGTAAATATAACCCCTGATTTTGAGCCTGAAAACGGATTACTTGTGGTGGTGCAGGTTCTTGAAGAAAAAAAGATTTACAATCAACTCGAGCTGGCATCCGGTAGACTGTCAACTTTAAAAAAAGGTGATATTATTGCGGTCGCTCTCGGAAATAGAAAGGCCTTAAAAGGTTTTGTGGGGCAAACTCCGGATAATCTAAAGGTCGGAGACACGATTCACATTTTAAATTTGGGAGGAGTAGCCGGCATTTGCACAGGTGAAAATTTTAAAGAAGTAGGCCACGCGCTACCGGTAAAAGTGCTCGGAGCCATCACAGACGGCCAAAAATATCTCACTACAAAGCATTTTAAAAAATTTGACGGCAAAAAATCACTGGATTCAACAACGCCATTAATTATTGTCAGCGGTACATGTATGAATGTTGGAAAAACAACCGCAGCATGTGAAATCATCAATTTGGCATCTCAAAAAAAACATCGAGTGGCAGGCGCAAAGCTGGCGGGAATTGCCGCTTTAAGAGACACCGAAAACATGAATGATCACGGAGCAATAGACAGTGTATCTTTTTTAGATGCCGGACTCACATCAACAGTTCAGAATAATGGCCATGCAGTCGCTGTTACCAAAGGAGCTATAGATTTTCTATCAAACAATCAAACAGATTTAATAGTTATCGAATTTGGAGATGGAGTTTTTGGAGAGTACGGCGTGCAGGACATCCTAAAAGACCCCGAAATCCAAAAAAACATCATTGCCCACATAGGATGCGCCCACGACCCGATGGGTGCCATGAAACTGTCAGAAATATGCGCTGAAATAGGAGCCCCTTTAAGCTTAATATCCGGCCCCGTCACTGATAACGAGGTAGGTATTGATTTTATAAAAAACAGCATTAATCTACCGGCCTTTAATGCGCTTACGGATTCGGTCGGATTGTTTGAATTTGTTGCTTCGAGAATTGGGTATTGATCGGGTGATTCATAATGATATTTCTTTAAACGCATCGATAGTATTAAAGATATAATTATTTATAAAATATAAAAAAAAACCATTGACAGTGAGCACTTACTCACCTAACATACAAGTCACACTAACACCAAAATATATGACCGAACAAACAATAACCTGCCACAAGTGTAATGCCCAAATACCGCTAAACGATGCGTTGACTGAAAAAATCAGGCAGCAGCTACAGGGAGAAATGGAAAAGGATCTTCGGGAAAAAGAAAAAGAACTCGAAGAAAAAACAAAGCTACTTGAGCAAAGCAAAAAGGATATTGACACACAGGTTGCAAAAAAACTCGAAGCTGAAAAAACAAAAATGTGGGAAATAGCCCAAAAGAAAGCTGTAGAAAAGTTTGATACGGAGTTGAAAGATTTAAAGAAAGCCAATGAGGAAAAAGAGAGTCAACTGGATAAAATGCGCGAGCAAGAATTGGATTTACGAAAAGAGAAACGAAAAATCGAGGAAGAAAAGAAGAACATGATAATTGAAATCGAGCGCAAGATGGATAGCGAAAGAAAAAACATCGCCGAACAAGCAAAAAAAGATGCATCTGAAGAAATGCGACTTAAAATGGCCGAGAAAGACAAGCAAATGGAGCAACTGCGCAAATCACTCGAGGACGCAAAAAGAAAAAGCGAGCAGGGTTCAATGCAAATTCAAGGCGACGTGCAAGAAGATGATTTAAAATTAATGCTTCAAAACGCCTTCCCAATGGATTGCATTGAGGATGTGCCGACGGGAATTAAAGGCGCTGATTTGGTACATACGGTAAATTCAACCTTCGGGCAAAAAGCCGGCATGATCCTTTGGGAATCCAAGAATACAAAAGCTTGGAGCGGGGATTGGATTAAGAAACTCAAGGAGGATCAAGCTTTGGTAAAAGCGGATGTGTGCATTTTAGTCTCACAAACGCTGCCCGATGATGTAAAAGATTTTAAATTTCAGGGTGGAGTTTGGGTCTGCAGTTACCAATCGGTAATGTCCTTGGTTAGTATCCTGCGGCTACATTTGACTCAAGTAAACCAGGTAAAGCAATCATTGGTGGGCAAAGATGAAAAAATGGAGCTCTTATACGGTTATTTATCAGGCAGTGAATTCAAAAACCGTATCGAAAATATAGTGACAGCTTTTACAGGAATGCAAAGTGATCTCGAATCCGAAAAAAGAGCAATCCAACGCATCTGGAAAAAACGGGAAAAAGAAATCGAAAGAGTAGTAATGAGTACGTCAGGTATGTACGGCGATTTACAAGGTATCGTCGGCGCCTCATTGCCAACCATTAAATCACTTGAATTGCCAAGTGGTGATGATGATTCAAACGAGGAAGTTCAAAACGATACTCCGTCGTTTTTTTAGATTGTATTTCAATCGAAAAAGAATAATATTTATCCATTACTTTAGATATTATTACAAATGAACGACACAAAAAAAAACCCTTTTGATCAAAGTTACTACTATGGAGCTGTCTACAATAATTACGATGAATTTATAGACTTCGAACGAATAGCTAAGGATTTATATTCAAAATTTAATTTCAATTCATTTCTTGACATAGGCTGTGGTTGCGGCAACTTGCCGATTGCGGTGAATTCTCTGCTGTCCACTTTGAATAAGAGGGAATTTGACGTTCAAGGAGTCGATATTAGCGAATTTGCCGTAGCAAAAGCAAATAAACCATATATAAATACCTCGGACTGCAGAGATCTATCTATGTTTGAGGCCGGGCGTTTTGATTTGGTACATATTTTAGGAACTTTCTCTTATCTATCAGGTACGGATGAAATAATAAAGGCAATGAAAGAGGCTGATCGCGTTAGCAATCGATACATTGTTTTCGACGATGTTTACAAAATGCCGCCCAAAAATCATGATGATTATGATCCCCATAGAGTCAGGGCATATAGCCAAAAAGAATGGCATGATTTGTGGGAGGAAGCGATCAATAATTTTGAATCCATAG
>JAHJTR010000056.1 GCA_018829865.1 Patescibacteria group bacterium
TAAAGTTGCGATTGAGTTTAAGGATAATTCGGGGGGAGCGATGCAGGAAGAGATTGGGGGATCTATGAAAATGCCGCTACCAGGGTCTACCTTATATGCGAATAGTAAGGGGAAGACGGTTGAATCGGCTATTGATGTTTTAGAGGAGAAAATGATTCAGCAGATTGATAAATATAAGGGGAAGCGTGAAAAGCGGGTTATTAAGGAGGATGTTGTAGGGAGAAGGACGATTGAGCGTAAAACTGAGAATGAAGAGATTTTTGTTGATAATATATAATATATAAAAATGATAAACACTTATTTACGGCTTGGATTTAAGTGGAGCGTGGCTATGCTTCCTTTGATTTTCCCGCTTTATTTTATTCGGTTTGAGGTTGCAGGTTTCCCTTTTACTTTGCTGGAATTGGCTACCTATGTGCTGTTTTTGTTTTTTATTTATTTTGAGCTTTTGGCGTATGAGCGTGAGAAAAATGAATGGCGGGTTTTTAAGAGTTTCGTGAGGTATTTGCTGAATAAACATGGTGGAAGTTATTTTAATAATGTGGGGATACCTGTGGTTTTGCTGCTTGTTGGTGCGACTATTGGGGTGTTTGTAGCGGGTGATATGCAGAGTGCGCTTGGGATTTATAAGGGTTGGATAGTGGCTCCCATGCTTTATTTTATTATGTGGTCGAATGTTAATGATGATAAGTTTTTTTTGAGGAGGAGTATACAATTTTATTTTTTATCCAGTTTTGTGCTTGCGGTGATAGCACTTATTCAGGTGAAGACGGGTTGGTATTTGACTCTTGATCAGCGGGCTTCGGGACCTTTTGAGTCGGCTAATTATTTGGCTATGTATATTGCTCCGGCGTTTGCGGCTTTGACGGTTTTATTGATAAAGAAATATTTGAAGAAGATAAAACGGGTGGGGGCTGAGATATGGTTTTTGATAATTGAGATGGTTGCTGTTGGGTTGGCTTTGTATTTTGCTCAAAGCTATTCGGCTATTTTGGCCGTGGTTGTAGCTATATTTGCTTACTTTTTGTTTAGATATGGTAGCGCTTTGTTAAATTATTGGAGGAGGATTTTAGTTACATTATTGATTGTGATTTCAGTAATTGTGGGGGCTATATATATAGGTCAGGGTGATACTTATAAGTTTAAGGATTTTTTGGAGTTTGATCAGCAATCATCTTCTTCGGTGAGGTTGCAGGTTTGGCGGGTTGCTACGGATTTCATTGCTCAAAGCCCTATTGTGGGGATTGGTCTTGGCCAATATGAATTATTATACGCGGAACATGCAGCTGAAATATTGAATCAGGAGCCTTATGAAAAAATGATGTTGCACGCTCACAGTTTATATTTAAGTTTTTGGTTATATACGGGTTTTGTTGGTTTGTTTGCACTGGCATGGCTGATTATGTCTTGTTTTGTGAGGCTTAAATATTGCGAAAAAGATATGAGGCCTTATATGCGTCTTGGGCTGGTGATGCTTGTGGTGATTTTGGTTCATGGGGTTTTTGATACTACTTTTTGGAAAAATGATTTGGCCTATATATTTTGGTTTGCCGTTGCCTTGAGTAGGGCGTAGAATCGTGGTCGATTTATACTTAAAAAATGATTTCTTTTACTTCGAGAGTTATAAAAGGTATTGGCATGGGGCGTAAACTTGGGTTTGCTACTATTAATCTTCAAATTCCCGATAATTTTGAGTTGGATAATGAAGGAGTGTATAGCTGCGGGGTCAAGCATAAAAACTCCTTATATAAGGGGGCTCTATATTATGGCCCGCGCAAGAGCTTGGGGATTGAGGGAAAAACGCTTGAAATTCACTTGCTTGATTTTGATGGGGATTTGCTAGGGGAGGAGGTGCGGATTACAATTGGCGAATTTATTAGGGGGGCTGAGAAATTTAATTCAACAAAAGAGCTGATTGCTCAGATTGCAAAGGATGTGGATATGATTCGCGGTTGATAATTTTTTATTTAGTGCTGTTTTTTTTCTTGGTTGATTTTTTTGTTGGTTTGTTATCCATGTTTTTTTGGGCGTCTTCTATTGTTAGTTTGCCGGCTGTTTTGTGTTTTATAGCCTTTTGGACGGCAGTTTCCCAGGCGAGTTTGTAAAGGGATTTCATTGTTTCTGCCAGATATTTGTTTTCGATGATAATGCCGATGATGCTTTTTTTCAAATTAATAATATTTATTTTATTATCGTAGATCGAAATAGATGAATGCATTGGAAGTTTCAATTCTTTAGGAAGGGCTATTGTTTGTCTGTATTCTCCACTATCTTTATTCACATATTCTAAACATACAGGTGTATCAGGAATTATAGCTTTAAGAAAAACTTTTTTTTCAATTCTTTTTTTTACGAAATTTTCAACCCATTCTTCCGATAAGGATTTATGGACGTCGTCAGGTAAATTGATTTCTAAAACCGTGCTTTCTGCTGTTAAAATATCATCATAAGCTTTTTGAGCACCTTCGACTCCTTCGAAATAGGTAATCTTGGGTTTTTCAATTGGTTTATTCTGAAGTGTTTGAAGGACTGCCAGGTGTGTTTTTAAATCTTTTTTTATGTTGTTTAAATAATTTATCTTTGTGTCAATTAAATTATCAATTTGTTCTGGGTTTACAGGATTAAAATATGTGATGTTGTGATGAATAGTTTTTTTGACAAACCCTCTTTTTATTAAGTCTTCTATAATATGGTAAATTGTTGTTCTTTTTAGATTGACTTTGGAGGCGATTAGGCTTGCGGGTGATGGTCCATATTCTAAAAGATTAAGATAAATTTGAGATTCTTTTTTTTTGAGTCCGATTTTTTCTAGCAATTTGGTTAGTTCCATAAATTTTGTCTGGACAAAAATTGAATTTTTTGTAATATTTGTTTACTGAATCATGTAATATATTACAATATAATGGAAGAAAATTCAATAAATATTTTTTGAATGCTAGATGCTGGTGAGGAAACAATGATGTTTGAAGAGAGTAATCCTGATGAGGGGGGGGAGTTAGATAGTGAGAAATTTTGGGAAAATATAGTTTCTAGAGAAGTTACTGATAGAATGAATTGTCCGGAGCTTCTTAGTGATGAGGCTCTGAAAATAATATTTAATGACCCGCTTACCGAAAAAGAATTAGCAAGCTTTAGAAATGAATTGCCTGTTTTTGGTGGTATTCCGATTTTTTTTATTAGGAGAATATTGAGAGTTTTTCCTTATACTCCGGATTTTTCAACTCTGACACCAGTATTGGATAGAAACGCCAGCAAACTTGAGATTGGTGAATATCCTCTTGTGCCAATAGATCTTAAAGCGGGCGAATATGTTAGTTTTTTGGTTTCAGTGCCTTTTGAGTGTAGAGCAAAAAGGCCTAGATTCTCCGGTCCTCCTTTAATGGGTTTGACGGCTATGAGAATGGTGGATCTATACAACTATTTGATTGAGCTGGGATTTCTTAATGATAAAAAACTTAAATATGGGGTATTTGCACCTGAGGAGGATGATGACAGATATATTCAAAGATTGGTAGATACAATGACATATCTAGAAAAAAATGGTAATCCTATTTTGTGTTTGAATGTGTCTGTTGCTTCACTGGGTAGTATATATAATGCGGCGCAAATAGAGAGAACGATTCGTGAGAAGCATCCTTCGGTTGTTATAGTTCGAGGAGGTACAAATACGGGTCATATGTCGAGTAGTAGTACAGCTTTAGCGAAGTCGGGATCTGAAGCTTCATTTTTACTATCTGGAGGGCCTCCGGAGTTTGCTATTTGGGCGGTTATGGATAAAGCGAGAGAAATTAGATCTGATAAAGGGAATCTTGTTCCTGATTCGATGGTTTCTGATCATGTGGCTAAGGGATTGCTTGGAAATGGTAGTCGGAGTAAATTTCCTTATGAGGGTCAAGTATGTCACCAAGAGAGGTCTGGAGTTAGAAATATTATAAAAACAAGACCTGAAAAGAGAATGCCTGAGCCTATAGATTTAGGGCTTAATCAACCGCCTAATTTGTCTGAGAGGCATGAGGCTTTTAGAAATCCTGAAACCGGTGTTCCGGTGCCAACTTTGTTTTTAGCTATGGGAGGTAAATGTCCACATGCTTGTGATTTTTGTTCCGTATTTAGGGGGGAAAATGAGCTTAGGCCGATTGATGAGATTGTGAAGGATATAGGTGTATTTGTTCAAAGGATTGAGAGAAATACTGAATCACAAGATAATCCGGGTGCTTATTTTGGCTTATGGATTGAAACGCCAACTGCTACCAGATATCCATCGAAATATATAAGAGATCTGGCGGCAGCGGGAGAGCTTGAAGGTGCTGACTATTTTGATTATGATATGATGAGTAGTCTGCTTTCTGATCACTTGGATAAACCTGATGTACGATTATATATGAATTTTCTTACAATTCTTGAGGTAACAAAAAGGACTAAAGACAAGTATGGGAAGCGTGTGCAAAGTGGAATTGAAACTCGCCCTGATCAGGTGATTGCTAAAGGGAAACCTGAAGAAATTAGATTAGGTAGGGAGATGATAATTGCTATGGTTCAAAGAGGAATAAATTATATTTCTTTTTCAGGAGAAACTGGAAATAGAGGTCTTAAGCTTTTGAATAAGGGGTATAAGTTTGAACAATATGTAGCTTTGATTGATTTGTTGGTATCTATGTCTGAAGAAGTTGTGCCAGATTCTTATGATCAAAAAGGTGATTCGGTAAGATTAAGAGATATATTACTACTTGGTAATTCTTTTATGGCGGGGATTATTGATATAAATGCGACTCGGCAGATGCAGAGAAAAGGTGTTACTCCAAAGGATGCGTTAAAAGAATTGAAGGAGAAGGGAGAAAAGGAAAAAGTGAAGTTCTATGAAGGGTTGAATTTAGAAAAAGAACGAAAAGAATCATATTTGAAGAATGAGTCTCCTTTATTTGTTGATACACTTTATGATTTTGAGCAGATTTTAAAGCAACTTAAAAAAATGATTGATGCCGGCTATTTAGTTAGTTATGGAGCTAATGTGCTTACTCCTTTTGCGCCGGATAATATTGAGGATTTTAGTACTAATTATTTAACGGATCCTAATCGAACCGGTTTTTGGGGTGCTTATTTATGGTTAAAGGAGATAGATCCTAGTGAATCATTTATTTCTTCGCCTTTTATCGCTTCTTTTTGGGCGGAATATTTTGAGAGTAGAGGTGACCATGGATTTTTTGAATTATTGGATAAGGAGGAGAAAGAAAGATGGTTTAATGCTTTAATAGATATTATTTCAAAGGTATTTCCTGAGCGTGCGGTGGCTAGAAGAGATCTTCAGGTGCGTTCTGATGATGGGAAAAAGGTGGCAATAAGAACTATACTGTATATGCCTGATGGTACTACCCAAAGGTATGATTATATGGATATGGAGTATAGACATCTGCTTGAATTAAGACGAAAATCTAAGATTGATACTCAGGAGTTTAATAGAAGGATGCTTTCTTTGTTGAAAGGATATGAGGAAGATGACTGTGATTCCTCTGGTCTGCCTGAAAGTAGTGATTTCCTTGATGCAGTTCAGCCAGCTGAGGAAGGTGATGAATTATCTGATGGGGATGGTAAAAAAAAAAATAGTAATGATGGGAATTGGATCAAAAGGCCTAAAAAGGGTGGTCCAAAAACTATTGTGAGTTAGATTAATATTGAGAGCTCAAAACTCCTCTTGGTTTTACTGAGAAAATTGGGTATTTTTTGAGGTAGTTAAAAATAAAAAATGCTCAAGTTTTTACGTCAAAAAATAGCTGCGGATAATCCTGTAAGAATAATCTATTATCGATTGGTGGCTTTTTTGGCGGCGATGGTTTATAGGTATCCTTCAGGGAATATTAAAGTGATAGGGGTTACTGGCACAAAAGGTAAAACGACTACATGTAATCTGATTTCCTCTATTCTTATGGGGGCGGGTAATAAGGTTGCTATGGCGACTACCGTGAATTTTAGGCTTGGGGATGATGTTTGGGCTAATCGCTCTAAAATGACTACTCAGGGGCGATTTTATCTTCAGAAGTTTTTGCGGCAGGCGGTTGATGCGGGTATGGATTATGCGGTTTTGGAGGTTTCTTCGCATGCGATTGCTCAACATCGGCTTGATGGTATAAATGTGGACTGCGCTGTTTTTACTAATTTGCAGGATGATCATTTGGAGTATCATGGGAGTAAGGAGAAGTATCGCGAGGCCAAAGGGATGCTGTTTAAAATGTTGAATGTGAGCAAGCGTAAAACCGGAATACAAAAGGCTTCCATCCTTAATAAAGATGATAAAGAGTTTGATTATTTTGATCAATTTTTGGCTGATCGCAAATACACTTATGGAATGAAACATGCGGAAATAACCTCCACAAATATTGATTCGATGGCTCATGGTACGGTTTTTAAGATGCATTTCACTAATAAAATAATGGATGTTTATATGCCGCTGCCCGGAGAGTTTAATGTGTATAATGCGATGGCGGCTGCTTGCGTCGGGGCGCATTTCGGGATCTCCCCCCAGACGATTAAAACGGCTATTGAAAATGCGGCGGCGATTCCCGGGCGGGTTGAGAGTATTAAAGAGGGGCAGAAATATAGCATTATTGTGGATTACGCTCATACTACCGAGTCGCTTGAAAATGTTTGTGCGCTTTTTAAGCCGCTTACCAAAGGCAAACTGATTTTGCTTTTTGGTTGTACCGGGGGTGGGCGTGATAAAGCTAAGAGGGCGCAGATGGGTAAGGTGGCTGATAAATATGCCGATACGATTATTTTGACTGATGATGATCCATATAATGAAGA
>JAHJTR010000057.1 GCA_018829865.1 Patescibacteria group bacterium
CAAATCCACTTCCTGGGCCGCAAAAAACACGATGACGTACTACAAGAATTAAACAAAGCCGATCTCTTCATTTTAAATTCGTTCTACGAAGGCCTACCCCACGTCATAATCGAAGCCATGCTCTGCAACTGCCCGGTAATAGCCACAGATATACCCGGCACAAACGAAATAGCCATCCACAAACAAACCGCCCTCCTCTGCCAAAAAGACAACCCCAAAGACCTAGCTGAAAAAATCGAAACCCTAATATCAAACCCCGAAACCCAAACCCGACTATTAAACAACGCCAAACTCTTCATCAAAGACAACTTCAATTGGAAAATTACGCTTAAACAGCTTGAAAAAGTATTAAGAAACAATGGATAAAAAAAATTATTTTTACATTTCCTATATCACTTAAACCAAATTTAACTAAGTTGAAAAATAAGTCTAACATGATATTATTAACTCCAAACAATAAAACATTGATATGAATCAAGATGATTTAAAAAAAATACTGAAAAAAGCAAATAAATACTTATTAAACCCTGATAATATAAATGAAAAAAAACCTAATAAAATTATTTCTCAAAATTAATTCTTTTTTTAAACCAAAACCTCATCCTTTTAATGAAGAAATCGATAGTCCTAATTTAGATTATTCCGAATTTGAATTCTCTAAAGCCCCGAGTGTATTTGAAAAATATCATTGTTTCGGAAATTTCTTTGAAAAAATAAAAGACAAAAAAATTGTTGATTTCGCTTGCGGCGGTGGAGGCAAAAGTATTTTTTTAGCCATAAAAGGCGCTCAAGAAGTATATGGAATTGACTTAGACACAGATTTTATCAATCAGGCAAAAAATATCGCAAAAAAAAATAATGTTGAATCCAAATGCCATTTTTCCGTCGCCGACGCTATGGATAGTAATTTGCCGAATAATTATTTTGATTTTGTTATTTTAAATGACGCGATAGAGCATATACCCGATACCGAAAAAACATTAATAGAAGCCTTGAGAATTCTAAAACCCGGAGGAGAAATTTATATTAATTTTGAAGGATACTACTATTTCTTCGGTCACCATTTATGGGATGCTTTACCCATTCCTTGGCTACATTTATTTACCACAGAAAGTTTTAGAATCTCACTTTACAAAGAAGCGGTAAAAAAAATTTCTAATGGCCAAAAAAGAATTGATTTTCGCATTTCTAAAAATAATGGAGTTGAACACATTTCGTATTTAAATAAAATTACCATCAAAAAATTCGAAAAAATCATAAAAAAACTCGAAAAGAAAAAAATTCTAAAAATAAAACACATTTATTACTCAACTTTCAATAAAAAAATATTTAAATTACTAGCAAAAATTCCTCTTTTGAGAGAAATGTTTTTATCAACCGTATATTGTGTATTACAAAAGAGTGAAACAATTAAGTAACCGGTTTACCCCATCCACCCGCAATTTTTCACCTCCCCTCAATAGTCTTAATCAACTTCCAACTCCTCCTATAATACTTCCCATATTCAAAGCCTCTTAAACCAGAAACAAACTCTTTATTCTTCATCAACAAAGAAATCAAAATCACCCAAATCAACCTATTTTAAACCCCCTCAGCCCTTCTTAAACCGCTCAATATAATCAGCAAACAATTTTTGTACCCGCTCAGTCACCCCCTCCCCAATATTAAACTTCAACCCAAGATTTTTAATCTCCTTCACCGGCACAATCCCCCTAGTCACATTACAAATAAAGCATTCCTGAATTCCCTTCAAATCAGCCACACTCACAGCAGCCTCATGCACCTTAATATCCTCCGATTGCGCCAACTCAATAATCAAATCGCGCGTCGTCCCCAAAAGAATATCATTTTTAGGAGTCAGAAGCTCTCCATCCCTCACAAAAAACACATTCGTTATAGACCCCTCTGTAATGTGCCCCTTACAATCCACAAGCAAAGCTTCATATGCATCTTCTTTATGCGCCTCATGCAAAGCCAATTTGGAAGACAAAAGATTACACGTCTTAATCCCTGGCAAAGTGCGCTCAATTTCATAAGTAATCGCAACCACACCATCCTTGATCAATTCAGGCTCAACAGGTTTAAGATCTTCAACCATCACAATCAAACTGGGCTTCAAATCAAGATCTCCATAAAGAGCACTACTCCCCCCACTCACAGTAACTCTAATTTTAGATTCAGCAAATCCATTCAAACGAATAGTTTCTGAGATCATCTCGGCTATCTGCCGATTAGAATAATCCACGGACAACCCCAAAGCCTTCATCGCCCCCAAAAACCGCTCAAGATGCTTACCCATCTGCCAAATCCTTCCACCATAAGTCCTCAAAGTATCATAAACCCCATACCCACTCAAAAAACAATCATCATAAACCGAAATTTTAGCATCTTTACTATTCAAGTATTCGCCATTAATACAGATTTTCATATTAATTATTTTTAAGAAATTTAAAACAATACTATCACATAATCGCAAAACCCTCACCCAATCGCCCGCATAAGCGCCTCAGCCTTATCTTTCGTCTCCTCATACTCACTTTCAGGAGTAGAATCAAACACAATCCCCCCACCCGAATTAAAATAAACCCTACCACTTTCCTTTCCACCATCCACCACACTCAGCGTCCGAATCATAATATTAAAATCAAACTGCCCATCAAAGCCAATATAACCCGCACTCCCGCAATAAAGCCCCCTCTTAAATTCCTCCAGCTCATCAATAATCTGCATCGTCCGATATTTAGGACACCCCGTAATCGACCCACCCGGAAACATAGTCTTAATCACATCAGTCCAATCTTTATCATCCTGCAAAATCCCCACAACATTACTCATCGTATGCTGCACATGCGAATATTTCTCAATCGTCCGCAGCTCATTCACCTCCACACTCCCAATTTCACAAACCCGCCCCAGATCATTCCGCACCAAATCAACAATCATAATCAGCTCCGCCGCATCCTTTTTGCTATCAATTAATTCCTTCCCCAAAATTCTCTCCTCTTCCTCCGTTTTTCCTCTAGGCACAGTCCCTTTAATCGGTCTCGACTCAAGTCTCAGTTTTTTAATTTTAAGGGAGGAGTTTTGCACAGTTTTTGCACACACCAATCTTTCAGGGGAATTGCTTACAACCTTCACGTTTTCAAAATTAAAATAGCATTGAAATGGTGAGGGGTTTATCCGAGTAAATTTCTTATACGCCAACCAAGAATCCCCGCTAAAATCAGCCATAAATCGCTGAGAGTAATTCACTTGATATGTCTCACCATTGACCAAATAATCCTTAATCTTTTTAATATTTTTTTCATACATTTCATAAGTCACATTTGATCGCACGCTGACTGCTTTTGCACTATTTTTGCACACCTTTTTTGCACTATCTTTCAATCCGGTC
>JAHJTR010000058.1 GCA_018829865.1 Patescibacteria group bacterium
CCACAAAAAAACCCCGCATCATTCACGGGGTTTTTAAAATCCAATTGAACTAAAATCTAATTCATCTTCTTCCGAATAAAAGCAGGAATATCAAGTTCACTTTCCGGCATTTTTGCAGGAGTCACTCTAGTTTCAGTCTGATTATCATGAAAAGATCTAACCGGTTGATGACTTCTCGCACTCTGCACTGTCCCTCCGGCCGGAGTTGCATGTTCAAAGCCTGTAGCAATAACAGTAACTTTTATCTCTCCTGTATAATTATCATTAACAACCGTACCAAATATTACATTAGCTTCAGGATCAGCGGCTTGAGTCACAACTTTCGCAGCCTCATCCACTTCAAACATACTTAAGTCATTACCACCTGTAATATTAAGTAGAATTCCTTTAGCTCCATTAATACTCATTTCAAGAAGCGGACTTTCAATCGCAGCCTTAGCAGCCTCGGTAGCTCTGTTCTCTCCTGTTCCATAACCAATACCCATCAAAGCAGATCCGGCATTTTGCATAACGGTTTTTACATCGGCAAAATCCACATTGATCATTCCATGAATGGTGATCAGGTCGGCAATTCCTTGCACACCTTGTCTCAGCACATCGTCCACAACAGTGAACGCATCTGTTAAAGGTGTTTTCTTATCAATAATCGAAAGAATTTTGTCATTAGGAATAACAATCATCGTATCCACTTTGTTCTTTAGTTGTTCAAGTCCCTCATCAGCCTGCATTTTTCTTTTAAATCCTTCAAAAGAAAACGGTCTGGTGACCACAGCAACTGTTAAGATTCCGAGAGATTTTGCAACCTCGGCAATAATTGGACTGGCACCTGTTCCGGTTCCGCCTCCCATTCCACAGGTGATGAAAACCATATCAGCCCCTTCCAAATGAGATTGAAGTTCCTGAGTGCTTTCTTCAGCAGCTTGTTTCCCTGTATCTGGATTGCTACCTGCTCCAAGACCTCTAGTGGTTGCTTTTCCAATATTAATCTTAGTCTGCGCCTCAGAATGATATAGAGCTTGAGCATCAGTATTAATCCCAATGAATTCGATACCTCTAACATTAGCCTTTATCATTCGGTTGATGGCATTGCCACCTCCGCCTCCTACACCAATAACTTTAATTTGAGCGACAGGTGTAATGTCCGGAGTTACCTCCATTGTATTGCGCTTTTTTGGCCCCGAACCGGCAAATAAATTTCGCAATGAATCATCATGCATACTCGAACCGGTTGAGCTCGTTGAACCATTTGAATTTGATTTTTGTTTCCTATTACTCGGTGATGTGTTTGTCATAACTTTAATGTTATATAGGAAATTTAATATATTTTAAGATGGAAATAATCCCTTAACCCAGTCCTTAACTCCGCCAAGCATTTGCCCGACTTTCATATTTTTAAGTCCGAGACTGAAACTTTTGCCTTCAAATTTAGCACCCCATTGAATAAGTCCAATAGCTGTTACATAAGCCGGATCTTCTATTTTATCCACAACTCCTTCAAAATTTTGAGGGAAGCCGATTTGGACGGGAAGGTTCAAAGTTTCTCTTGCCAAATCAATAATTCCCGGCATTTTTGTTGCAGCCCCCGTTAAGATAGCTCCGGCCGGCAACATGCCATCTCTGTGGATTTTAGACAATTCATCTTTCGCCATTGTAAAAATTTCATGATATCTGGCCTCGATAATTTCAACCAATTGTTTTTTTGAAACGGTTTGAGTATCAATTTTGCTTATTAAGGAGAGGTCAATCGTCTCCCTCTCACTAACATCCTCAGGAATACAATTACCATATTCAAGTTTAATTTTTTCAGCCGTATCTATAGAAGTTCTAAGCCCGATAGCAATATCATTTGTCACATTTTCTCCTCCAATCGGAAGCACCGCACTATGCAGGATAGAGCCTTCCTCATAAACCACCATAGATGTTCCTCCGCAACCAATATCAATAACCGCAACACCAAGCTCCTTTTGTCTGCGAGAAAGCACAGCCTCCGCAGACGCCAAAGAAGAAGGAATGATATCCACGATATCAAGCCCCGCCTGATGAACACATTTTTCAATATTCTTAATAGTTGGTATAAGTCCGGTAATAATATGAGCATCAACCTCTAACCGTATTCCGGTCATTCCTACAGGATATTTAATCCCCTTCTGTTCATCAACGATAAATGACCGAGGTATAATTGAAAGTATTCTTTTATTATTGGGGATGGTTACAGCCTGCGCTGCTTCAAGCACCCTATCGATATCATCTTCTGTAATTTCATTACCCGAACTGGAGACGGCAATAACCCCTTTGGAATTCATTGACTCCAAATGAGTGCCCCCTATTCCCAAAAAGATTTGATGCACAGGCTCACCTGCCATTCTTTCAGCATCTTCTATAGAGGAGGTAATATCATTAATAGTTGCCTCAACATCAATCACAGATCCCTTCCTCATCCCGGACGAAGGCGAAATACCCACCCCGATAATATTCGGCGTTGAGTCTTTATCTTCTATACTCGCAACTACTGTTCTGTTCTTGGAGCTTCCAATATCCAGACTAGCAACAATCCTAGACTTAGCCATAATTAATTTAAATAAATATGTAGGTCAGTTACAGCAAATATAATGAAATATTTCGGGTAAATCAAACATTTTGTTTGAATAAAGAGCCTGAGCAAGGCACATGAATACTTTTTTTACTCCAATAATATCCCCTATCCATGCCCTTTTTCATGTATTCATAAAGCCACAAAAACCCGTTATATTAAGCCTATTTTAATAATTTGAGCCCCCCTAATCCGTTTTTTTGATAGAGCAAAAAAGGTATTCAATATAATTTGAACACAAAAAGTGTACAAAAACACAGGAATACTGCCTAAAATAGCCAGTAAAGACGCAAACAAATAACAAACAATAGAATCAACACTCAACACCAAAAAGCACAAAAACAAACAAAAATCCCTTAATAATCAGCTATTATTCATAACGCACCAAGTAAAACAAAACAACCATTCTGGCAATAAGATTTTAGCTAAAATAGCGATATTTGCATGTTTTCTTTCTTTTCTTGTTTCGGGGCAGCCCCCTTTTTTCTTTCAGGTTCTACTACTTCCCCCTCCCCCTCAAACAAAGCTTTAAACCTTCTAATAAGCGAACCTAATTCAAAATCCTCAAATATCTCCAAAACCTTCTCATTATCAACTTTATCCCTCGTTTTGCATTCATTTAAATCAAGCTTAAAAGGCCCATCTCTCACAATTGTAGCCATCTTTTTGCTCATAAAAGCCATATCTTTATTATCTTCAAGTTTTTTCTTCACGCTCCCCTTAAGTTTATCAATATTCTCATAAACGCCTTCTAAGTTGCCATATTCTTTAAGCAAGGCCACCGCCGTTTTATCTCCTACCCCTTTAACCCCCGGAATATTATCACTGGCATCGCCCTTAAGCCCCTTATAATCAATAACTTGATCACTATTCAAATCCATCTTCTTTATCACATCCGCCGGAGTATAGTAAATATGGTTCTTAAACCCCTGAGGAGAAGCCACATACACATCATTGCGCACAAGTTGCAGCGCATCCATGTCACTGGTCACGATTATGCTCAAAAGATCGCCTTTTATGTGAGCCTGCTCGGCTAAAGTTCCTAAAGCATCATCAGCTTCAAAATTTGCATGTGAATAATATGGAATCGCAAACGCATCGAGAATCATTTTTATTTTAGGGAGTTGCTCATAAAGTCCATCGGGAGATTTAGGCCTATGCGCTTTATACTCCTTAAA
>JAHJTR010000059.1 GCA_018829865.1 Patescibacteria group bacterium
CTTTGTCTTAATGAGACGATGGCTGAATACTCCAAAAAACATAATAATGCGAATATTTTGTGCATGGGTGAGAGGATTATTGGGAGTGAGGTGGCGAAGCGGATTTTGAAGACTTTTATTGAGACCAAGTTTGAGGGGGGGAGGCATGATCGGCGGCTTGAGAAGATTGAGGAGTTTGGGAGTGAGGATTTGAAATAATAATTATGGAGGGAAGTTTTGAAAAAATTAGGGATGATGTTTTTATTTATAGAATCAATAATGATTTTTTTATTCGACATGAAAATAATGTTTTTGAGATTGAGGAAGCTGATGGAGAAAAATTAGTTAAATATATTAAAGCTTTTGAAGTGGGGATTGACCCTGAGGATTTTATAAAAAAAATTGAAGATGATGAGGTTTCGGATTTTCAGATATTTTATGATTTTCTGAAAAATAGAGGTTTGATTGAAAGGGTGAGTTTGGATTATAGATCTGATGATTTAACTGTGGTATCTATGAAAGTGGATTCAATAGGTGTTATTTGTGATGATTACTTGGAGTGTAAAAATGCTTTTGTTGATGAAATGATTGAGGTGTTTGCTAAAAACGGTTTGTCTAAAGTGGTTGTTAATGATTTTGATTGTGATATTTGTGTTGTAATAAAAACAGAGAATATGGATGAACAGCGTTTAAAAATCATAAACGGTGATTTTTTTGAAAAACGAAAGAATTGGATATTGGTTGATGTTAGTATTGGTGGAGTTGTTACTATCGGGCCTTTGATTATCCCTGCAAAAACGCCGTGTTATGAATGTTTGTTTATGAGAAAAAAAATAAATAAGGATGTTATTACGCTACATGATGACTTTGCAAATAAGGTGTTTTTGAAAAAGGGGCAGCTTGATTGCAGGCAATTTCATAATGGCTTTGTAGCTAATATGGTTTGTGATTTTATTTGTAGATGTAAGGAGAAAAGAATGACTGATATGTTTGATAATGTTTTTTATGTGGATTTAGCAAATTATGAAATTTGGAGAGAGCCTTTGTTGAAATTTCCATCTTGTAAGATTTGTAATTCCTTTAATTAGAGAAAAATCCTTTTGACAATGAGGATGTTTCCGTATAGTAGATATATTGTAAAGAAAAAATTGAATAAAAAAAATCCTGCCCATAGTGTGTAATCTCTTTTGTAGAGAATTATATTTATTATTAGTAATGCGAATAAAAAGTAGCTGGCAAGATAGTGGATATTTGCTATTGATTCTAAATCTGTTGGCCATTTGTAGTTATAATGGGTTTTTAAAATTGCCCAAATTGTATAGATTATGAGTGCTGTAAATATGCCTGATATAAATTTTTTTGTTTCTTTGTTCATTGTTGGGTATATTATCAGTAGTTGATTTATTTTGAAATAAATTTGGTTATGAAAATACTTGTTAACTAGAAATGTAATGAAGATTGTTCCAAAAAAGAATAGTTTTGAAAACAAAAATTTGAAGTCGGTAACATTTTATCATAGTGCACCTTGTGCTTGTTGTTGTTGCTGCTGCTGTGTTTTGGCGCCACTTGGAAATTTGGGGGCGGAGATTATAGTGAAAAGGAAATATAAATATAAGGGGTCTTTATTAAAGCATACAGTTATGAATATTGTTTCAGCGTTGTTCGCTTTTGGTTTGTTCTTACTGGTAGCATATGTAATAGATAGTTTTGGTGTGGATCCTGGCTCTAATTTGGTTGTTTCTGGTTTATTTTCAGTATTTTTTTATTCATTACTTATTTTTTTATATACGGAATATTGGATGGGTAAAAAATCGGGAAAACGTGTTATGACTGCTACGATATTAAATGTTGTGTTATCACTTTTATTTATGGGGGTTTTGTCTGTGGTTTCGACGTGTGTGTTTTTCTTTTTTGATAAATAGTTATTTAAATAAAATAAAATATGAAAATTACACCTGTAAAAAACAATTTTGAAAATGATAATCCTAAGACAATCACTTTTTTTGTAGATTGTTGTTGTTGTTGTTGCTGTTGTCTTTTGGCACCATTAGGCACAATTCAGGCTGAGAATATTATAAGTAAGCGCAAAGATATAAAGATTAAAGGTGATTATATGGTGAGTAATAAAAAAAAGGGTCTAATAAATTTTGGCTTTATGTTATTGGCACTGATTATTGCATATGTGGTGTCTGTGATTTTTGATAGGTTATTTGTGGGTGATTGTGAATTTGCTTGTTCTCTTACGAGGGTGTTGGAAAATAATGATGTATTATTTATTGCTGGTGGTGGAGTAATTTTGTATGTGTTCTTTTTATATTTATATACGGCTGTATGGGTGGATAGTAACGATAAAGGTGAAAGATTGCGGGTTACTGTAAAAGAGGCGGTTATTTCTTTGATGTTGGCTGCTGTTTGGGGTGTTATATCGTTGCCATTGGTTTATGGTATTATTATGTTAGTGCTTTCAATTTTTTAATTATTTCGAAGAGCTAGATCATTCAATATGTTTGTAGATTTTAATAAAGTAATTGGGCGTCGTAATGGGATTGTTAACGAAATAATTGAGGCTTATGTGGATGATAATGAGCCGCAAGTTTATTCATTTGCTGGTAAACGTGGTTTTTTGCCTTGGGAAAGTGAGGATTTTGATACTCTTAATCTTTCCGGTGGTGGTGGGCTAACGAAATCAGAAGCACTTTTTAGTTGTTTGGGTGAGATTGCTGAACGATATTGTAGTAGTTTTATTAATTGTGATGAAGTAATAGAAGGGAGTTTTAATAGTCTTAAAAATGGGAATATACTCGTAGATCCTAATGATATTTGTTTGTTTTCTGATCAACAGCTTAAACGTGATAGATTTCCTTTTAAAAAATTCAACAGGGATTCAATGATTGAGTGGGTTCCTGCTTCTTCGTCTAAACATAAAAAAGATATTCTAATACCTTCATTTCTTACTTATTTGCCTTATGATTTTTTTGATAGGGGAGGATGTTATTGTCCCTCTAGTTCGACTGGTCTTTCTTGTGCTGCGAGTTTTAATGAAGCTTTTTTTAAAGGTTTGTTAGAGATTGTTGAACGCGATTCTTTTACTACTATGTGGATTAATCAGCTTGCACCACCCAAAATAGATATTTCAGGAATTGCTGAATTTAAAGAAATTCGAGAGAGATTTAAATTTGATGATATTGATTATAATATTTTTGATATTACTTCTGTATTTGGTGTTCCCTGTGTTGCTGCTTTTTGTTTTGGACAGGCTTCTTTTGGCTATACTGCTGCCTTAGGTTTAAGTTGTGCTCCAGATTATTACTCCGCGATAAAAAAAGCTTTGACTGAATGTGTTCAGGCCAGAGTTTCTGTTGCATTTCATCGTATGAAGGAACCTCAAAAAAAATATCGTGATGATTTTTTGGATGTGCTTGATTTTAAGGATCATTCCTATGTTTATGCTACTGATGAAAAACTAAAAAAACATGTAGATTTTTTGTGGAAATCAGATAGAACAGTTGATTTGCGTTCATTGATTGATGATTTTGATAGCGCGAGTGTTAAACGTGAGACGCTGATTAATCGTTTTATTTCTAAGGGATTTGATGTGATGGTTAAGGATTTGACTACTTCAGATATTAAAAAAACAGGTTTGAATGTGGTTAGAGTTTTGGTGCCGGGTATGCAGTTTTTGCATGGTATTCACGCTTATCCTTTTTTGGGTAATCCTAGAATATATAAACCGTCGGATTTGTTTGCTTGGTGTGATAATGTTGATTCGTGTGAAAATGATGTAGAAAATTTTCCTCCTCACTTACTAGGATAATTATATGCGCGAAATAAAAGATGTTTTTAATAAGAAAGTGAATCATGAAAATGAGTTTGATGTAGCTGCTTTTTATCATGAGAATAGTGAATTTACTTGTTTGAATGTTGATTCGAAGTTGCAAAAGATTTCGGATTTTTATTTGCTTAAAAAAGATCCTTTAAATGTTACAAAGGATCTTTTTCCTTTTTGTGAAAAAGTTGAATTGCTAAAATTCAAGAAGAAATGGGATTTTTCTAATTTGAAGAAGCTTTTATTTAATAGGCGTACTCGCAGATCTTTTGCATTTAATAAGCTTAGTTTGCAAAAGATTTCGGATTTTTTGAATATGAGTTATGGTAGAAAAACTGTTGGTGATAATATTTTGTCTACTGTTCCGTCTGGTGGGGCTTTGTTCCCTATTCATCTGTATCTTTTTTCAATTAATACTGCTCTTGAAAATGGCATCTATCATTATTACTTCAAAAATAATTATTTGGATCAAATTAAGGTTGTTAAAAATATGGGGGATGATATTGGTAAATATTTGATGATAGAGAATTTGGAGTCAAAAGTTCCGCTGTATATTGTTTTTACTGCTGATCTTAGAGATGCTAGTTTGAAATATGGAAATCGAGCATATAGATTTGCGTTGATTGAGGCTGGTCATATTGCCCAAAATATGAGTTTGATTGCTGAAAATATGAAATGGAATTCAACACTTTTGGGCGGATTTTTTGACAAGGATTTGGCGAAGATGATTGGAGTGAATTATAATTATGAGAAGCCAGTTTATGCGATAGCTTTGGGGGAAAGTGTTTGATGTAGGGGGGATGTTTTTTGGATATTTAGTTTGTTATTATGTTATAATGTTGGTGCATAATTATTCTAATTTTAATATCGTGAAAATAAAAATTGCTCCATCAATTCTATCTGCTGATTTTGGAAAGCTTAATGAGGACATTGCTAGTATTGAGCCTTTTTGTGATTGGGTGCACGTGGATGTGATGGATGGGCATTTTGTGCCGAATATTACTATTGGTGCTCCTGTTGTTAAGAAAATTAAGACGGGGCTTTTGATGGATTGCCATTTGATGATTGAGAATCCTGAAAAATATGTTGATGATTTTTGTAAGGCCGGGGCGGATTTGATTACTGTGCATAGCGAAGCGACTGAGGATTTAGCGGGGTTGATTAAGCAGATTAAGGATGCTGGTTGCAAGGTTGGGGTTTCGATTAAGCCTAAGACTTCGGTTGATGAGATTTTGCCTTATTTGGGTGATCTTGATGTGGTTTTGGTGATGAGTGTGGAGCCTGGGTTTGGTGGACAGAGTTTTATGGAGAATTCTTTGGATAAAATTAGAATGCTTCGTAAGCTTGAGCCTAATTTGGATATTGAGGTTGATGGAGGAATAAACGCTGAGACTGCAAAGCAAGTTATTTTAGCGGGTGCGAATGTGCTTGTGTCGGGGAGTTATATTTTTGGGGCGGAGGATAGGGAAGCGGCTATTTTGAGTTTGAAGGGGGAATAGGATTTGGATTTAAGCTTTTGATTTTAGATTAATCATATCGAAGACTTTTACTTCTATTTTTAGTTCTTTTTCAAGTTTGTCAGATTCGATTGCAAGATCGTAGTTTGATTGAAGGTTTAACCAGAATTCGGCTGATGTGCCAAAAAATTTACTCAGTCTTAATGCGGTGTTGGCGCTGATTGATCTTTTGTTGCGGATA
>JAHJTR010000060.1 GCA_018829865.1 Patescibacteria group bacterium
AAAAAAAATCTGCATGATGAATTCGTGCGTCTTGGGCGGGAGAAAAATCAGATAACTTATAAATTGTTGGCGTTGTTGCCTGAGATTAATCGGTTGAAGGTTTATGAGCAAAAAGGGTATGGGAATATTTATGAGTATGCTGCCAGAATTGCGGGGTTGAGCCCGGGGGTGGTCGGTAAAGCTTTGAAGATTGAGGAGAAACTCAAATACCTGCCGCATTTGAAAGAGAAAGTTGAGACTCAAGGGATAAATAAGGTTGGAATTGTTGTTGGGTTGGCGACGAAGGAGAATGAGAAGGATTTAGCTGAGAAAGTTGAGAATATGAGTAAGCCGGCGCTGCAGGAGTATAGCAAGGAAGTTAGGGGGAAAATTACTGTTGGGTGGCGGGTGGAGTTGGATGGCGAGATGATGTTTATGTTGCTTAGATTAAAGAAGAGGCTTGGTGAGAATTTGAGTAATAAGGAATGTTTGCGGAGGATACTTTTGGAGATGAATAGGGGGTTGGGGTGGGAGGGAGATAAAATGAAATCAGCAAAGACATCGATTCCGAAAAGCGCTGAGTCGCGAGAGGAAAAACAGTTGGAGCGGAGTTGTACTCCGGTTCTGAATGGTATGGAGCATAGTGCAACTATGCTCCTGCAACAGGAGTTGGAGCAGGGTTACAGCCCTGCTTCAGAGCAGACACAATTGGTAAGGCAGGCGCATGTCCAGCGCAGTACTTCAACAAAAAATGTAAGGGCACAAACAAAAGAGTTCACTAAAATCCCCGGGGAAAAAGTTGGATTGCAGAATCATGCGAGGGAGCGGAGTAAAGTTGGAGCAGGATTGCATCCTGGTTCTGTTAAAGAATTGGAGCCCGATGCAATCGCGCTCCAGCATCAGTCCGATGTAATCGCGCTCCATCAGCCAAAATTACAGACGAAAGAAACGACTAAAATCCCCGGGGAAAAAGTGCTGAATAGAATTTCTCGGTATATTTCTGTTTACAGGAAACGAGAGGTTGGTGAGAGATGCAGTCACTTCGGTTGTCCTCGTCCCGCAGATGTTATTCATCATCCTGATCGTTTTTCGGAGCACCATAGTCATGAAAATCTTAAGCCTCTCTGCAAACAACATCATGAATTTGCTCATAATGGGGTTTCTGAGGTGATGCGGTCTGTTGATTATAAATACAGAAAGCATAGGCGGGTGGCGTTGCTTTGTTGAGACGAACATATGCTAGTGTACACATGGTGGTTCTTCTATTGAAGGATAAATTTCTCTGATGTTCATACTGGCTTCAACATGGGCCAACGACATGTACATGTTTTGTCGAGCTCGTTGTTCTGATATAGTGATGATGATTATTATATTAAACTATGTTAATAGCTGGGTTGGATGAAGTGGGTAGGGGATGTTTGGCGGGGCCGCTGGTTACGGCTGCTGTTATTTTGCCGAGAGGGGTGCGTTTGAAGGGGTTAAATGATTCAAAGCAAATATCGGCGGGTAGGAGGGAAGAATTGAGTGAATTGATTACGAAAAAGTGTGATTTTGGTATTGGGCTTGTGAGTCCGAAATTGATTGATGATATTGGAATTATTCGGGCAAATAATCTTGCATTCTTGATTGCTATTAATAACCTGAAGCAGACTCCGCAAAAATTGCTTGTTGATGGGAATGACCGTTTAATCCTCCCTTACCCTCATGAAACTATCATAAAAGGGGATTCGAAGATTCGCTGTATAATGGCGGCGAGTATTGTGGCGAAGGTGGCGCGGGATCGCATGATGGCGGGAAAATATGAGGGGATGCTGCCGGAATATGGGTTTAGGCGGCATAAGGGCTATGGGACGCTTGAGCATCGGAATAATATTGAGAAACATGGGATGTCGGCGATTCATAGGAGGCGATTTTGTAGGGCGTTTGCGTTTTAGGTATGTTAGAGGAGTTAGAGGAGTCCGAGTTGCACCTTTATGGCATTATCAATTCGTTCGATCTGTTTTTTTGACAATTTCGCTTCTTTATTAATTAGTCGAATTTTACTAACTGTTTGAATTTGATGAGCAAGAGCCTTGCTCTTAATCTTACTAAACTTTATCAAAGCCTCAGAACTAAATACTCTTGAAATATTACTGGTTAGGGGGATTATCTGTACCCTATTCATTATTTCGTTAGATGGATTATTGCTGATTATCACAGCCGGCCTGGTTTTTTTTATTTCTCCGCCAACAGAATGGGGAAACTTAACCCACCAAACATCTCCACGTTTAATTTTCGTCATAGATATCTGTTAAACAATTTTCAGACCATTCTATCGCCTCATTTTCTTGTTTTTTGTCTCGAGCCATTTCTTGATATTCTTTTTTTAAATCGTTTTCAATTACGTATGGTCTTACAATTGTGGATATAAAAGTACTGATTTTGCCTCTACCAAGATTTTTGTGCAGTCCATTATATACATCTTCATCTATTGTTATTGTAAGCTTCTTTTGCATTTGATTTATGTTGTTACGTATTTATACGTATTGTAGATTATTTGTAGTCTGGTGGTCAATTTTTTTTATCTTATGGAGATAGTTAAGCGCAAATGTTATAATTCGGTCGCATGCAAGCTATCTTTTATAAGATCATGAAATATGCGTTATGTAATTATTGGCAATTACGGGTCGACGAATATCGGTGATGAGGCGATTCTTGCGGCTATTGTTGATAGATTGCGTTTGAGGGACAAATCATCCCATATTACTGTGCTTTCATATAATCCGCAGACGACTGAGCGAATTCATAATGTTAAGGCGCAGGTGCTGTTTCCGGCGGGTGTGCGCAGCCTTTATAGAGCGATTTTTAGGGGTGAGATTATTGGAACGATCAGGGCGCTTAAGAAATGTGATAGGGTGATTTTTGGAGGAGGTGGGCTGTTTAATGATGAAAAGCTTGCGGCGGTATTTTTGTGGTTTTGGCAGGTTTTTTGTGCTCATTTCTTTTGCAGGAATATCTTTTTTTATCGGCAGAGTGTTGGACCTCTAAATACGCGAATTGGTAGGTATTTGACCCGTAAAGCCACCGAATATTGCACAAGAATTTATGTGCGCGATAGCAGTAGTAAGGAGTTACTGACTTATTTGGGAGTTTCGGATGTTGATTTGAGGAGAGATCCGGTGCTGGATTGGAAATTCGTAAAACGGTATGTGAGCGCTTATTATCGCCTTATTTATAGCGGTGAGAAGGAGCCTGACGAGAATTTGAGTTATATTATCGTATCACTTAGAGAGTGGCGGGGGGTTGACGATAAATTTATTACTAAGATTGCCAAGGTGCTCGAAAAATATTGCCTTGAATATGATTATCGCATATTTTTTGTGCCGTATCAGAGTAAGTATGAGGATGATGCCAAAATTTACAGGAGACTAAGAGCCAAGATTGATAAAAAGGTGATAATGAAAGTATGCAGGTTTAATTATGAGAACAATTTTAAGCAAGAAATGCAGATGTTGCTGGAGCTGTATTTGGGCGCGGAGAGGGTGGTGGCGATGCGGCTGCATGCGCTAATTTTGGCTTATATGTGCCGGATGGATGCTGTGGGGATTGTTTATAGCAAGAAGGTGCAGAGTTTTGTGGAGAGTGTGAATTTTAAGCATGTGAGTATAAAGGGGGTGGAGGAGATTGAGGAGGTGCTTTAGGGTGGGAGGATCGGGTCTGCGGCTCTCTTATTTCTTTATGTGGATGTAATGGCTTATGTTAAGCAATAATAGTAGTAGAATTATGGCATAACTTGACATTGTTGCAATAAAGTGTGCAATCCGTATCTTGACTTGATATGTTGGGATTGGCTTTCTTCGATTACCTTCTTCGGGAGGTTGATTGGAAGGCTTTATGCCCGGCGTACGAGTTAAAGATCTTTGAAAATTCGCAATTTATTAGTAGTTCTGAAAATTCTTTGTCTGGGGCCTTTAAATTGGTCTCAAAAGTACCGGTGGGGTAAAGGCCCCGGTGCCCACGCGATGAATTTTTGGAACTACATTTTTCCCACCGGTCTCCTTGTTGCCTGATGTGGTGTTAGGTGACATATGGGGAGGCCTTGTTTTAATCCGGTACTATCCGTGCGTGCGGTGGTGCTGGGAGGAGAGTTGAGATGAAAAGGTTGATATTGGCCATTGTGGTGATGGTCATGGTTATGGGGTTAGCGTCGGTGGCGCAGGCGGAATGGGATGTGTCCCGTTTCGTTTGTACTCCTAGTGCGGCGAGTGCAGCCGCAAGGTATGAACACCGTAACGAGAGGAGGCGGGCGAGAGCCAAGAAATTGCGGCGGAGAGTGTGCCGGCAGGTGTCGCAACGATGTATTTCCTTGCGGAATCAAATTCGCAAGGTTTGCAGCAGTGGCAGAGCAAAAACCCGTAGCTGTAGGCGCGTGAAGCGCTTGCGGCTACGGGTTTGCAAACGAATCCGTCGCGTCTGCGGCGGGTACGTTTGGGTTAACATTTTTCCGCGGCCCTGTCGGGCGCGGAAGGGTGGGTACTGCTCCTGTCTCTGCCAACGTGTAAGCGTTGGCGGTTACACTTTTCGCACGGGGTTTTGCAAACCCCGTAGCGGCGTTCTCTCATGCGTCCGTGTTTCGGTTGTGCACCCGCACGACCGTCACGGAATGCTGGGGGAAGGGAAGCATCGGGCCTTGTGCCTGATTGCTTCCCTTGCCGCGAAGCGAGCGATGCGCTTGGGGGGCAATCCTCAAGCGGCTCATTTTGCCCAGCGGGCAAGGGTCGCGGTTCAAGCACTGAGAAATCAGTACTTGATCCGCGACCACTTATGGTCGCGGATTCGGCGCCTCGAGCGGTCGGCGAAAGCCGACAATGCGGATGTGCGGGGTCAAACCCGCCTGATCCGTGACCTGCGCCTGCAGGTCAATAACCTCGAGAGGGAGAACCGAAGACAGTGCCTCAACCTCCGGGCGTACATGCCCGGACTGAGGTGTCGCCGATAGCTCTTATCCACCGGGCCGGTCTACCACGACCGAACACCGGGCCGGTGGATTTCCTTTTTTCATTTATACCTCCTTTTTGTATGTATAAGCGGCACCCTTTACTGCTGCTTCGGGAAAATTATTGCGAATTCAAGAAATCTACCCCTGTCCACCACGCAGGGGTTTTTTCACGTGTGTTGGATTTTTTGGTGTGATGTTATAATTCAAATATAGGGATTTATCCGCGTGTATTACTGATATTTAGTTATTATTTAAATATTCGTTTGCAGCTTGAATTAGCTTATCTACTGTCTGCACAACATCTGTTAGGTCTTTGTAAACAATGTCAGCGGTTTTTTCGTTATATGTGTGTGATGTCAGGTTTCTTGCATTTAATAGTTTTAGCCAATCTTCAACATTGTCTATTAACCCCAGTTTTCCCGCCATTTTAATCGTACCTCTTGGACTTTCGGTTGCCTGCGTTCCGCCGACTGCCATTATCTCCTTCATATATTTCCAACTTAATTCGAATGTAGC
>JAHJTR010000008.1 GCA_018829865.1 Patescibacteria group bacterium
AACGTTATGTGAAATGGTAAAATTTTATTAACCTCTACTAACATGGATTTTGAAACCCCTAACAAACCAAAGTCTCCTGAAGCAGAAAAGTATTCTAGCGTAGATAAACCAGAGCTTCAGCAAAAACCAGAAGCTGAAGTTAGAATTGACTATCCTGAACGTCAAGAAGTAGTTGATCGGGCGATTTTTGAATTAAAAACTGCCTTCCAAACACTTGGTATAAAAAACTATCAACTTCCTCAAGTTAAAATTAAATTTATTGAATCGGAAAATCAAGGCAACCCTGAACGTGGTAGGGTTGGCCATGTTCATGAAGATGGAAGTGTTGAAATATATTATGATCTTCGCTTTAGCCATAAAGATTCTGCGGAGACCTTAGAAAATGAAATTCAAAAAACATCTTCGTACCCTGGATTTCAACAAACCCTCAAACACGAGTTAGCTCATGTCGCTATGTGGTCAGTTACTGGATTGCAAAGACAGCCAGCGACTAGGCTTATTGATGAAGGCTTTGCTAGTTTAGTTGAACATACCGACACAGAATTGCCCCTTGAAGAGACTAAACATAATGTAAAACAGGGGCTTGTTGAGGAAAAAGAGCATTATGAAAGATGTCTGGATTTTTTAAAACCAATTAATGGTGAAACTGAAAATCTTAATGAGGCCGAATATATTGTTGGAAGAGCTTTACTTATGTGGATTCGAGAATTGAAAGGTAATGAAAAAATGATTGAGTTAATTCAAAAATCGCCAGAAAAATCTAGAAGAAATGACGATTCAAAGATACCTGACACTGGCGGCAAAACACCAGGAGTACATACATTGAATGATGAATATAGCACCATCATTGCAAATATTAATAACCAACCATTTGTAGACGTTGTCAAAAAAGCAACAGTCTGGGAAGGAAAACAATTTGAAGTCGCTTTGCTTGAAGTGACGGGGTTTAAAAATCTTGAAGAAGTAAGACGGGAATTTCTAAAATGGATTAACCAATAACAACGAATAAAATTTTACCACATCACATAACACGGCATATCTGGTTACGGCTTTTATACAAAAGCCTTCACCCATATTTGCCTCCGCTACGCTACAGCAAACATCAGATATACTGAAACGTTAGCGGAAATGCCTAACCTAAAAACAAATTTATGAGTTTAATATGCATCGAAGTAGAGGGCGCCACATATGAACCAGAAAACATTTTCCAAATAAATGATTTTTTCGTTATTCCTGCCACAAAGAACTCGTCTGTATTGGAAGGCCGTGATCAAAAATTAATTCTTGTCTTTAATAAGAAGCGAGAAGACAAAAATTTTATTTTTTGTTATCAGTTTTTATTTCTAAAAAGTAATATTTATTATTATTGTTCACTTCCTGGAAAACCTATTGAATTCAACAAAGAAGATAGCATTGATGATATTTCAAAAGAATATGAACCAACAGGAGGTTTTAAAATAAATTTCAACAAAATAGATATTTTTCACACAAGCCTACCCAAAGAAATTGATTTCAACGATTTTTACAATAAATTTTCTGAAAAATATCGAGAAGATGAAAATTTTAAAAATATTATAGATCTATTTTTATATACCATTGGTTCTAAGAATAAATTTTATGACAATATTTTCCAGAAAATTGCACAGCTACAAACTATCTTCGAGACACTTACTGGTAAGCCAGGAAGTGAACCATGTGCTAAGTGCAAACGTGACAAATACAATGAAGATTGGGGTGAATTTTTAAAACGTAAACTAACAGAAAAAGGTCTCACTAATGAAGATGAAAATAGTTTGATAATTAAAATAAAAACAATGCTAAATAGAGGGAGTAGAGTTAAATACATTCATCATTCAGCACAACTAAATACATGGCAAAAAACAATAGAAGAAATAAAAACTGGTAACTGTCACCATAAAGACAAACAAACATACACAACAAATTTCGAGGATATTCTAAAGGAAGAACTAAAAATAGACGAGTGGTCAGCTCTTGATTGGGAAAATGTTTTCTCTCTTTATCAAACAATAATAAAACGAATAATATTCTCAGAATACCTGAATAACTAAGACGGTTAGGCACATCCGCTAACACTGTATAAGCGGTTCGGGATGACCCTCACCCAAATTGCGCAGGTGTAGCCTTTCGGCTATTATACACCTACGCAACTTCGCTTATACAGAAACGTTGATCAAAATGGCTTTACCAAGCCACATCGCTCAACAATGAATAACCGGCTCATTCACTCCGTTCATTCCCCCAAATTTAGCAGCGGTAGGTCGCTTCGCTCCAGATTTTACCACTGCCAAACTTCGGTTATTCAAAAACGTTGTAGGGAAAAAAATTTTTACTATAAAATAATCTAGAAATTTAACTGATAAATCAATGGAAAAAAGAATAGATATACAACCTGGCCAACAATATGGTAAAAAGACAGAAGTTAGGATTGAAATTATCAAAATCACCGATACACAAAATAATTGCAGAACCGCAATTGCACGTGTTCTTTCATCTTCAAATCATTGGCAATCTTTAGGAGAAAAATGCTCATTAGTACCTGGTGAAGAAATCACGCTTCAAGAAGTACAAGATTCATGGATTATTCAACCTATATCAGAGAACAAAGAAGAGAATAAACCATGGTTCGTATTATGGCGAACTGATGAGGAAGAAATTAGATTTGAACACTACAGGTAAAATAGTAAAAAATTCATCCTACAACACGCACTTTGCGGCTCCGCTCCCGATGGTCGCTCCGCCCATATTTGCCACCGGTGAGCCTTCGGCAGATTATACCAGTGGCAAACATCGCAAAGTGCGAAACGTTAGCTGAAATAACATAAATTATGAATTTAAAAAAAATAATTAACAAAAAAATTCCTCATAACATAGGAATCTTCCTTATAGCTTTTGCACTATTTCAAGTTTTCAATGTCATAGTGCCACATGCCATTATGGTCCCTCTAATTAGAAAAGATATAGTAACATTAGATTCAATAGTATTAATTGAACTCATCTTTTCCTCATTAACAACATTGGTTTTAATCTTTTATATCCTTCAATATGCTCAAAATACCTGGTTTAAAAGAGGAACTTTTCTATTAGGATATATCACAGGTATTACATTGGGATTAATAATAAGTTTTCAAGGAATTGACCTCCCAAGCTTTCTTAATCCATTATTCAAAATATTTTCCTTAATATTAAATAGTGCTGGAGCATATTATGGTATGAGTGGAACTTTCTTTTTAGTTGCGTTAATAGAGTTGCCTATATTATTTATAGTACTCCCAATGTTTATGGGGGGAGTTTTTTTGTTAATAAGAGGGATCATGAGAAAGATAAGGTAAATTTATGTTACATCAGCTAACACGCACTAGGCGGTTCCGTTCGATGACTCACTCCACCCAAATTTTGCACTGGTGAGTCGCTCCGCTCCAAATTATACCAGTACAAAACTTCGCCAAGTGCGAAACGTTGA
>JAHJTR010000061.1 GCA_018829865.1 Patescibacteria group bacterium
AACTTCATCGCTCTCAAGCCTTATCATTTCTTCTTCAATACCGGTTCTTTTACAAGCCTTCGATTTCTGCCCGACATAAACTTTACTAGCCTCATCATCACCAACCAAAACAACCGCAAGCTTCAGCGTCGTACCCTCATTTTTTAACTGCAAAACCTGGGCAGCTACATTTTCGAGTATTACGTCTGCAACCCTTCTACCATCAATTAATTCCATAAATATTGTTTAATTAAGACAGGATTCATTATAGTCACGCATACTAATCATTTGCAATATGAGATTTCAAAGTCTCCCACATTAAAGCAGCTGTGTCTTCAACTTTTTTTTGCAATTCAACCTTCGACCAGTCATTTTCCTCTGCAGCCTGTAAAAATAACTCCTGACATCGCGCGAGCAATTCACTATTTCTCTCATGAATATGCACATCTTCCTCAGCGCCAATTTGCCTTTCACCATACATCAAAATCGCCGCATCTTCCTTGACCAACGGCTCATTTATTTTCTTCAGCCACTCACGATCAGCACCCTTCAAGGTTCCCCAAGTAATCCCGGTCCAAGTATAATCCTCAGCAATCACATAATTCCCCTCATCAAGTAGTTTTTGTAGAGTTGGCTGATACTGCATTCGATTAAGTGCAAACCACATCTGTAATTCCTCCTCACTAATCTCCTGTTTTTCGCTCCTCACTGATTTATTCAAAAAATTCCCACTCGGCAAAATATCATAAATCGGATATTTCAAATAAACCGCCTTCTTGCCTTCCGCCTGCAGTTTTTCAACAAGCAATTTCGCATGCGTACTCTTCCCGATATTATTTATTCCATAAATAGTTATCAGCATAATTATTATATTTAGAGGATATCAGTACTCCCAAACCCACCTCGACTTGATTCTTTAATATTGTCAACTTCCTCCCACTCAAACTTATCAATTTTCACAAAAACCCCTTGAGCAATCTTTTCACCTTTTTTAACATCAACGGATTCAGGCGAAAAATTATAAACCTGAATTTTAATCTCATCTTCAGGTCCACAATAATCATGATCAATAATTCCAAATCCATGAGGAGGAGTAAGCCCCTTTTTACGCGGAGTACTACTTCGTGAAGCAACAATAAGCATATATCCCGCAGGCACTTCGACAACGCAATTGGAAGGAACAAGTTCTATCATTCCGGGCTTGATTTCGATGTCCTCACGGGCCACCAAATCAAAACCGACAGACCCACCGGTTTCATAAACGGGCAAAGGCAATTCCTTATCAATTCGCTGAATTTTAACTTTCAAAATAGTGTAATTAAAGATTTATACAGAAAATATATACCAATTGAGCACAAAATTGAACCCCCACCGACGGTGAAATAGTAAATAATTTTTTCAGTCATCACTCCTTTTAATTTAGCGATTATGTTGGCAAGGAGTATGAACCATATGGGGCTGCCAAGAGAAACTCCTACAACAAAAAATATTGATTCGTAAGAAATAAAACCTGAAAAAGCACTACTCACACCAATCCAAAAAAGCAAAGCACCGGGATTTAAAAACCCAATAATTACACCACGACTAAACGGATGACTAAAATCAAGCTTCTGATATTTCTTCGGCTCCTTCAAATGCCCATGAGCTTTAATAGGGGAGTATATATCATTAATTCCAAAGCCAAGCAGCATCACACCGGCAACAAGCCACATCACGGGGATAAAGTGAGGATAACCTGCAACAATCGGAGTAATACCCAAAAAAGCCAAATAACAATAAACCACATCAGCAACAGCAGTACCCAAACCAAATCTCAGCGCAAAACCATATCCTCTTTTTAGTCCCTCTTTAACGGTAATAGTCAGAATCGGCCCCGGAGCAGTACAAACCAAAACCCCCATAAAAATCCCTTTGAAGAAGAAAAGCATAAGACCAAAACTAAATATTTGTTCGAGTATACTCCAAACCTGTACGCAAGGCTAAAGATTTTTAAACCCGCTCACTCAGTATATTCAGTTAACAAACCGAGCATCAAAACAACTAATCGCAAAGCTCAAAACCACAATTACTCAATTAAACCTGAGAAGGATCAACCTTCACACCGGGCCCCATTGATGAAGCCAAAGTAATCGATTTAATATAAGTCCCTTTCGAAGCACTTGGCTTAGCATCTTTAATCGCTTTAATAAAAGCGTTTACGTTTTCGCTGAGTTTGCTGTCGTCAAAAGATACTTTACCTACCAAATTATGAACATTCCCATATTTATCAGTTCTATATTCAACTTTACCTTTTCTGATTTCAGAAATTGTTTTTGGAGCATCAGTTGTAACAGTTCCGGCTTTCGGATTAGGCATCATACCTTTTTGCCCAAGAGTTTTAGCAATTTTCCCCAAATTTTTCATCATATCAGGCACAGCCACGGCAACATCAAAATCCATCCATCCTTTAGTAATCTTTTCAATCAATTCATTGCTTCCGGCTTCAATCGCACCAGCTTCTTTAGCTGTAGCTACCAAGTCATCACCAACAAAAGCAATAACTCTAACCTCTTTTCCTGTGCCTGCAGGCAGCACAATAGTACCGCGCACAATTTGATCAGCGTGTTTTGGATTCACCCCAAGTTTCATATGAACTTCAACTGAAGAATCAAACTTAGTTACAGACGTTTCCTTAACCAAAGAAATCGCTTCTTCAAGCGAATACAATTTGCCGATTTCAAGTTTCGCTTCGGCAGCGCGATAATTCTTGCCTTTTTTAGACATATTTATGTAATTGCTGTGGTATTAACGAAGGAAAAACCCCCTCCCACAATAAAATAATTATTTATCTACCGTAACACCCATACTTCGAGCTGTTCCCGCAATAATTTTAACTGCTTGATCCAAGTCATTAGCATTCAAATCCACCATTTTTTCCTCAGCAATCTTCTCAAGCTGAGCCCGAGTGATTGATCCAACTTTATCCTTATGAGGCACGCCTGATCCCTTTTTTAGACTAAGTGCCTGCTTAATAAGAACCGCAGCAGGAGGAGTCTTCATAATGAATGAAAAAGTCCTGTCTTCGTAAACCGAGATTTCTACAGGAATAATCGTATCTCCCTTATCGCCGGTTGCCGCATTAAATTGTGAACAAAAATCCTGGATATTTAGTCCATGTTGTCCCAGCGCCGGTCCCACAGGTGGGGCAGGATTAGCTTTCCCCGCTGGAATTTGCAATTTGATAACTGTTGTAACTTTTTTAGCCATTATGGTAACTCTTTAAATAAATTAAGTAATGATTGATGTTTTCCTTTTG
>JAHJTR010000062.1 GCA_018829865.1 Patescibacteria group bacterium
CGATTGACGATTTCGTTAACTTCGTTTTCGTGCAGATCGGAGCCATAAAAACAATATTTAAAAGAAGTGTCGGCGGCTATGAGACTGAGGCCCAAATCCTTGGCAGCTTCAATTATTGACTCCACCTCGGGATTCATCATGCCCGGGCGATATGCGACTTCTCTTGTGAAATCTGCGTCTTGATGAATTTCTTCATTTAATGTTGCGTCCTGCCATAAATCTTCTGACAAAACCAAAGAAGCCATTTTTTCAGCTTCCTCTTTGTTCAGCCCTTCCAAATAATACTTTTTTACAATTTTGAGATTTTCAACGTGATCGATTTTTAAGAATTCCTTGATGTCACTTATAATTCCCTCGGCTGTGCCGTCCGGGTATTTTTTTTTGTTAGTGACGGAGATTACTTGGATTGCCATAATTTTATATTTTTAATCAATATGTAATTTTGTAAAACCTATGTCGGTGTTTTCGTCTGTTTCATCTGTGTCTTCTTGATCGGAGGAGTTTTCGAGTTCTGCGAGGAAGTCTTCGGGGTGCATTGGGTTTTGTGTTTCAAAAGAATCCGCTTCTTCCGGTTCTACAGTAATTTGGCTTACCATAAGGATCTCTTTTTCGACGAGATCATAGCCACTATTTTCTTTGTCTGCAACAATTTTTCCTTGATCAAGCGCTACCACGCGCCTTTTTATGTAGTTCACCATTTCTTTGTCGTGGGTTGCCAAAATTACGGTTACTCCTTCTTTATTTAATTCCAATAAAACCTTGATGATTTCTTTGGTGTGAGTTGGGTCCAGGTTGCCGGTTGGTTCGTCGGCGATAATTAGTTTTGGGTCATGCACAAGCGCTCTTGCGATGGCGACTCTTTGTTTTTCTCCTCCGGATAATTGATGAGGGAAGAGATCGCGGCGGGGGAGGAGATTAACTTTTTCGAGCACCTCGGGTACTTTCAGTTTAATTTGGGCGGAGGGATACTCGCATGCCTCCATAGCAAAGGCTACGTTTTCATAAACGGTCTTGCGGGGGAGGAGGCGGTAATCTTGGAAAACTATGCCTATTTTGCGGCGATAGAATTGTTTGATCTCCTCCTTTAAATTTGTGATCTCATAGCCGTCAATACTGATTGTGCCCTCGTTTACTTCCCGGGCCCCGATCAGTAGTTCCATTAAAGTGGTTTTTCCGGCGCCGGACGGGCCAACAATCGTGACGAATTCTTTGCCTTTTATTTTAAGGTTAATGGTGTCTAATACTTTATTGATGCCGTACACTTTGGTGACGGAGTCGAAAATAATCATAAAAAGGATGCTTAGAGCACACCCAATATATCAGACTAATTTTGCTTTGAGGAGGGGATTTTATGAGAATCGAAGTGTGCGGTTTTTAATAAAATCAAAATTTTGTAAATTACTTATGAAACCTCTGATGCACTTCTTTGAGTTTTTTGTTGGTAACGTGGGTGTAAACCTGAGTTGTAGTTATTGAGGAGTGACCAAGCATTTCTTGCACCGATCTGATGTCGGCTCCGTTTAAAAGTAGCTCTGTGGCGAAGCTGTGGCGGAGGGTGTGGGGGGTTACTTTTTTGACCAAGCCGGCTTTTAGGGCGTATTTGCGTACGATATTTTGGATTGAGACGTCTGTGAGGCGCACTTGCTCGTTTAAGGGTTTTTCTTGGGAGGCTCGTGGCCTTTTGGTGTTGATGAATAAGGGCTTGAGTTCGTCTTGGCGGGCCGAGAGGTAATCTGTGATTTTGGTCGCTGCTTGCTCTGATAAAAATACTATTCGGGGTTTGTCTCCTTTGCCTCTGATGCCAAACTCTTTGGTGTCCAGGTTTATGTGATTGCGGTTGAGGTTTGTGAGTTCGCTTACTCGTAGGCCTGTTGAATAGAGTGTTTCTAAAATTGCTCGGTCTCTCAGGCCTGAGGTTTTTGTCGTGTCTACCGCTCCAAATAATCGTTCCAGTTCGTCTCTGGTTAAGAATTCAACTGAACGCTGGGTGGTTTTGGGTAATTCGATTTTTTCGGCACTTAGAGTTTTAACGTCATTCTTAATCAGAAATTTCAGCATCGCCCTGAGAGCAATCACATGATAGACTTGAGTTTTTTTGCCGAGTGGCTGATTGTAGCCATCCATAAATCTGTTTAAATGCAGGCGATAACGCTGTACTAACGGCATGCTAATTTTCTCCACATCCAGATCTTTACCGCAAAATTGCTCGAATCTCTTCAAGTAATGATGATAATTCTCAATGGTTTTTTCGGAATGGTTTTTGGTGATTTCGCAGTATTCCAAAAACTTACTGATGGCTGATTGGAGGTGCATATTGGGAGTTGATTAGTATTAATGGAGTAATTTTGTTGTTCAGTCATTTTAAGTAATAAATTGAAAGATGGTTTTCCTCCCTTCATAAAATCTATCTATAAACTCTTGCCTGCATGAATGTTGTAATGTATTTTGCTCTATACTATCAAAATTTAAAACATGTTACTAACTGCAGAGCAATTAGCTGAAAGAGAAGAGAAAATATTGGCGCCTTACGCTGCGTTTAGCTGTAAATCCAGGGGGCGTAAATATAAAGATACTGAAAGCAAATATCGTACGTGTTTTCAGCGGGATAGGGATAGGATTGTGCATACGAAGGCGTTTAGAAGACTTAAGCATAAGACTCAGGTTTTTGTGGCTTTAGAAGGGGATCATTATCGTGATCGGCTTACTCATTCGGTTGAGGTTGCTTTGATTGCCAGAGATATTGCCAGGTCGCTTGGGCTTAATGAGGATTTGGCTGAGAGTATTGCGCTTGCGCATGACCTTGGGCATACGCCTTTTGGGCATAGTGGTGAAGAAGCTCTGAATAAGGCTTTAAAAAGCCACTCCGAAAGTTTTGAGCATAATAACCAAAGTCGCCTCATTGTTGAAGAACTGGAGCAAATCTACCCTGGCTTCGATGGGCTGAATTTGAGTTTTGAGGTTCGTGACGGATTAATAAAACATCAATCGGCATACGATCAGAACGAAGAGAAAATCAGGATTCATCCTTCACTTGAAGCTCAAATTGTTAATCTAGCTGATGAAATTGCTTATAACTGCCATGATCTTGATGATGGACTCAGATCGGGAATCCTTGATTTTAATGCTGCCAGGCAACTGAATATTTGGAAAATGTGCGAGAAAAGTCTGCTTACGAGACACAAACTCCTCCCTGAAATACCTAAATATTCACAACGTTATACAGGGCATATAATTCATTTGTTTGTTTCAAATATTATTAAGCAAACTGAGCTGAATTTGGAAGAATTTAAGATTCAAACGCTTGATGATGTTTATAAATTCCCTGATTATCTGGTGAATTTTACTGATGATTTTGTGGCTGTTAATCAGGAGTTAAGAGCTTTTTTGATGAACAATTTTTATCTTCACCCCGAGATTAAAAAGAATATGGAAGAAGGGCAAAAGATTATTAGATTTATTTTTAAAAAGTATTTGAATGATACAGACTTGCTTCCTGCCCATTTGCAAGCTAAAATTTCGAATGAAAAAAGTAAGATTGATGTGATTCGCGACTTTATTGCGGGGATGACAGACAATTATGCTAGGAATGAATATAATAAAATACTAAAAAATGCAGTGCCCGAAATGTAAAAATATTGAGACCAGAGTGGTGGATAGCAGGGTTTCGAATGATAAGAAATCGATCAGGCGTAGGCGTGAATGCGAGGGATGTAACTATAGATTTACGACTTTTGAGCATGTGGAGACGGCTAATTTTTTGGTGGTTAAAAAGGATGGGTCTCGCGAGAATTATAATCGTGAAAAGGTCGCCCGCGGTATTTGGAAGGCCTGCGAAAAGAGAGCGGTGACGAATGATCAGATTGATAAAGTTATAAATGAACTGGAGGAGGAATGGACAAATGTGGGAAAAGAAGTGCCCGGGGAAGTGATAGGTGAGGGGATTATGAATAAACTAAAAACTTTGGATAAAGTGGCATATATTAGGTTTGCTTCGGTTTATAGAGAGTTTAAAGATGTTGACTCTTTTAAAAAGGAATTGCAGGAATTACTTAGAAATTAGATAAAAAACACTTGTTTAATTATATGCAATCATGTACAATACAATGATGTTAGTTTTTGTCAAAGACACATTAAAAGAGATATTAAGAACTGTGATATAAAAATGTCACAAAGCATCAACTGAAATTTTAAATATAAATTAAATATAAAAAATAATGAAATTTCGAAACTGGTATATCATCTCGATACTTGGCGTTCTGAGTTTAATGCTTGTGGCATTGGTTTTAACCAGCAGCAATGTTGGTTGGTATGCCGATGCGAGCTTAAATTCCAATTACGTTGTTGCTGAAACTGTTGTGTCTCCTCAGAAAAGTGTTTTGACGAATCATATTCCGATTAAGAGTAGTGAAGATATTAAGGTTCAGGCTCTAAAGAATAATATTGAAAAAACCGATTTGGTGGATGTTTCTGTTGCTGATGCTGAACCTAAAATCGATATTTGTGATTATACTCTCCCTGAAGAACCTGAATACACCGCTGAAATGCTAACTGAGAATTTGGATTTATCGATTGAACCCGGAGTATCTGCGACTAAAACAATTCAAATAAAAAATACGGGGAATACTCGTTGGTATAGTGTTAAAGCAGGGTGCTCGGATGTGCCTGTTATGAATCTTGGAACTCAAAGAAAACAAGATAGAACGAGTGCTATTGCCGATATTGCTCCGCAGCTTGGTAAAAAGAGTTGGCTTAACAGTTACTATAATAGGGTTGTGATGATTGAGGATTTTGTGGACCCCGGGCAGACAGCTACCTTCCATATCAATTTTAAAACTCCTTATGAAAATAATATTTATAGAGAATATTTTGCGCCTGTTATAGAAGGTAATGC